>NZ_JBMYXF010000014.1:0-62957 GCF_049608145.1 Halocynthiibacter sp. | reverse complement strand
TGGATTACTCCATCTCCAACACCGCGGAATACGGCCAGTACGTCACCGGCCCACGTATCCTGCCATACGAAGCAACCAAGAAAGCCATGAAAGAATCCCTGCAGGACATCCAGTCCGGTAAATTCGTGCGTGACTTCATGCTGGAAAATGCTGTTGGTCAGCCAACAATCAAAGCATCCCGCCGTGCAAACGACGAACACCAGATCGAAGTTGTTGGTCAGAAACTGCGCGACATGATGCCTTGGATCTCTGCTGGCAAAATGGTCGACAAAGCGAAGAACTAAGTTTCACGCTTTACCAGATATCAAAGCCCCTGCAATCGCGGGGGCTTTTTTTCACCATGCTTTTGGCCAGTTGTGATGCAGATACGCAGCCAGCTCTTCATTTGCGTCATAGATTTCAAATACATGTTTTATGTGCGCGTCAGCCAACGTCCGTGAGACGCGTTGTGAAAACGCAATCAATTCTGAAACATTCCGATGATTTGCATCAATATACGGAGTCCTTGGATCACTTCCCAATTCTTGAAAACTAAATCGATCAAACTCTTCCAATCGAATTGAATATCTTCCGACATAGGCCTCATACCCCGCAGAGAGAAGTACCTGTGCGAGTTCATCTTTTGACGGGCAGTTTTCAATCTGGCCTGCAACCACAGCATATTCATCATTCATTTAAATTACTGATTACTCCCCCGGGCAAAATCCATCTCACGAAAACTACACATATTGCGCGACTAGGTATAGATCTTGCGCATCACCTCTTCCCCCTATTCTCAGATCGCATTTGCGCCCATACTTCTAGTGCCAGCGAAACAGCCAGCACGGAGCAGACAATGCAACATCAGATCCTTCCCCGCGAAGCCTATACCAGTCAAACTTGGTTCCAGCGTGAACAGGAAGCCTTGTTCAACGGGCATTGGCAGCTTGCCGGATTTGATAGCGACTTCACGGAAGCGGGTGATTACATCACCCTGCGCGCTGGGCTGACGCCGCTGTGCGTGGTGCAGGGCAACGACGGTGAATTGCGCGCGTTCAAAAACCTTTGCCGTCATCGCGGCACGGAACTGCTGGAAGGACGCGGCAATGCGGGAAAAACCCTTGTTTGCCCCTACCACCGCTGGACATTTGGCCTTGATGGCCAGCTGCGCGGCATCCCGGATCGCGCCGAATGTTTCCCGGATCTCGATCGCAAAGCCAACAATCTGCATGATGCCGCCATTGGCCGTTGGAAGGGCATGATCTTTGTGAATGTCGATGCGAATGCCGATTTTAACGCCTGGATCGGCCCATTGAACACCGCCCCCTTTCCCCATGACATCAACGATCCGGCATTGACCCGCAGCGAAACCTTCACCTACCGCATGCACTGCAACTGGAAGGTCTTTTATGAAAACGCCATTGATGGCTATCACCTGGCCTATCTGCATGAAAAGACGCTGGGCGGGCCAAAGCCCGGGTTGAATGAATGGGCACAGCACGGCGATCATCTGGTCTGGTATTCGACCGAACGCGATGGCATCCGCAACCGTATTCCGATGTTTGTCGAACAACAGGCTGCGGGCACGGGTATGAAGAAAATCAAAGGGGCTGCTGATCCCGGATATGGTGGCGTTTATATGCTGTATCCGCTGACAATGATCGTGCCTTCGCCCTGGTCCCTGACCATTTCAACCCTTGAACCCGTGGATGCCACAACGACAATCCTGCGTTCTCAAACCTGGTCACCCAAATCCTGGTGGAGCTACAAAGAACCGCTGGAAGGCACCCCGGGCTATGATCCGGAAACCGGGTTGATTGAAAGCAAAAACTGGACAGATCATCCGCTTGAAACCGGGGATTTCCAAACCGAAGACGTTTGGGTTTGCGAAAAAATGCAGCGTGCCATGGCATCCCCTCACTGGTCGGTGGCAGGGCTGGCGAAAGGCGCCGGTGCAGAAGATCCGATCCGCAGCTTCCAGAGCCAAGTGGCCGATGACTGTGCAGCAGAATAATAGTTGACGCTGACAATAATACAGGGTTCTCTCTGCGGGTTTGTACCCGCCGGGAGGCCCCATGTCACAGCACCCCCAAATCACCCCATCCTCATGGATCATGATCGCACTGCTGGGCGTCACCTGGGGTGGCACCTTTATGGTGATGGAGCTGGCCCTGCGTGGCATCACGCCCTTTTGGCTGGCATCTGGGCGTATCGGTTTTGCTGCGATCCTGCTGACCATCATTTGGGGCCTTCGCGGCTTTAAACTGTTCCACGACACCCCAGATCGCAAAGCCATCCATGCGCTGATCTTTGTCGGGTTGTTTTCCACCGCTGTGCCTTTCATGCTGCTGTCCTGGGGGCAGCAATATGTAACATCCGGCTTCACCGGCGTATCCATGGCCGCCATCGCGCTGATGGTGCTGCCGCTGGCCCATTTCTTTGTGCCGGGCGAACGTATGACATGGCGGCGCGGGCTGGGCATGTGCATAGGCTTTGTCGGTGTCTATATGCTGATCGGCGGCACGGCTTTGGACAGTTCCGGGGAAAATCGCGAATGGGCCGGACGCATTGCCGTGCTTTTGGCCACCCTGTGCTATGCTGTCAGTTCCATCGTTGTGCGCCGCCTGCCCGCAATTGAGTCCGTGGGGCTTGCGGCAACTCTGTTGCTCATTGGATGTGTCATGGTTTTCCCCGCCGCATTGGTCACCGAAGGCCTGCCGCCCTCCCTAGATGCCGAAACCCTGTTCTGGGTAGCCTTGCTGGGCCTTGTGCCAACAGCGGCGGCCAATCTGCTGCGCGTTGTCGTGATCCGCACCGCGGGGCCCGTTTTCATGTCCTTGGTCAACTATCAGGTGCCGATTTGGTCGGTCGTCTTTGGTGCATGGATCTTGTCTGAAGATCTGCCCGCCACACTGTTCACATCTCTTGCGCTGATCCTGTCCGGCGTGGCACTGTCACAATACGGCGCGCTGAAACGGCTGTTTTCACGCCCGCGCAGGTCACTTTGATTCATCAACAATGCGGCTTCCCATTTACGCAATATGCGCCGCGCAGGCATGCCGTATCCGTGTTCTGCATCCCGGCGCAGGGCCGGAAACAGATGTAAAACCTGGGCGGCTTCCGCAGGTCTGAGGCTCTGCAATCCGGTGCCACCGGGATAAAAGCTTTCGACCAAGGCCCCATTGGCGAAAATCACCTCGTGATGGGCAAACAGCAGCGTATACCAAACCACCGCCTCCCCACTGTGGTCAAACCGCAAAGGTCCGCTGTTGCTTGCCAGATGCCCCGCACGCGCCAGAACTTCTGCGTCTCCGAAACACAGTTCAGGCCTTGCCCCGCGCATCAGAACAGCGTGCTGATATGACACCCGCAGATCATGATATGGCATGCCCAGGCCCAGACTGTCGGCAGCAATCCACACTGCAGGATCTTCTTCACAGGGCACCCCTACTTTGCGCCCAATCCACAACAGCGGCTGCATGCCACTGTCGCGCGTCATGACCAGATCCCCCTTACGCAACAGTTCAATCGGAACCGGCCCCCGTTGCGTCAAAATCTCGCTGCCTTCCGCAATACAAAGATAGCCTGTATAACTGGACGCAGAGTTTTTCAGATCATATATCGCCGACACCCCTGCATGGGCGGACACCCCGGTCACGTCGAACTGTATCGGTGCAGATCCGCTTAAATCCGGATCCCCCGAAGCATTCAAAACAAAGACTTCGCCAAACTGATCCTGGGCCACATA
The DNA here is from genome assembly GCF_049608145.1 of Halocynthiibacter sp. NCBI lineage: Bacteria > Pseudomonadati > Pseudomonadota > Alphaproteobacteria > Rhodobacterales > Paracoccaceae > Halocynthiibacter > Halocynthiibacter sp. Next base: position 59,230 of record NZ_JBMYXF010000014.1, on the reverse strand, counting down.
AAACACCCCAGCAAATGCAGAGCCATCCACAAAATGCATGGTCGCATCCAGAACAACCACCGTATCAAACACCGTCTGCACAGGCCCCGCCCCCAGATCATACCTGACGGGTTCCGAATTCAGATTATCCGTACCAAACAGGTCATCCTCGCCCGCATCCAATGTCAGGACCGACACCTGATCATATAACGGCGAACCCGGTGCACCGTGTGACCCCAGTAATACTTCGGGGTTTTCTGTTGAAATATTTTCTTCATCAGTATCAATCTCGGCAAAATGACCAAGATGAATGGCTGAAATTGTAAAAATGCCTGACATATTCTTCCAGGGGAAAGCTGCGTGTAAGCACAGCCAACCATCTGGAGATTAAGATATAATTTCCATCACAACAGTTTTAGCAAGTTTTATCAGACGTTGTTCAGGTCCGGTGTCACAGGTTGTCCGTGATCACCGCACAAAGACCTTCGACAACCCGTTCCAACATCTGCGCATCCGTGCATTCCGCCATCACCCGGATCAGGGGTTCTGTGCCGGATTTACGGATCAACAGACGGCCACTGCCAACAAGTTCCGCCTCAGCACCAGAAATAGCGGCCTTCACCACGTCTTTTTCCAGCGGATCCTGCCCTGCTTCATAGCGCACATTCTGCAAAAGCTGCGGCACAGTATCAAAGCTTTGCGCCAGCGCACTTGCCGGTTTTCCGGTACGCACCATTTCCGCGATAAATTGCAGACCTGCCGCCAGACCATCACCGGTTGTGCCATAATCTGTCATCACGATATGGCCGGATTGTTCGCCGCCAAGATTATACCCTTCTGCACGCATCGCCGCCACAACGTGACGATCCCCCACCGCAGACCGGTGCAGCGTAATGCCTTTCCCAGCCAAATAGGTTTCCAGCCCGAGATTGGACATCACTGTGGCCACCAGGGTGTTCTTGTTCAGACGCCCTTCCTCAGCCCAGCGTGTCGCCAGAAGCGCCATGATCTGATCCCCATCCGCAACCTGACCTTTTTCATCAATCACAATAATCCGGTCCGCATCGCCATCCAGACACAGGGCCACATCCGCCCCATGGGCAACGACAGCTTCTGCCGCGGTCTGTGGATGGGTCGACCCGCATTTATCGTTGATATTATAGCCATTGGGCGCAACACCCAGGGGAATAACCTCGGCGCCAAGTTCCCAAAGCACAAGGGGCGCCGCACGCCAGGCCGCACCATTGGCGCAATCCAAAACCACCTTGAGGCCGTTCAAGGACAGATCCTGGGGAAAGGTGGTTTTTACATTCTCAACATACCGCCCGGTTTCATCATCCACGCGTTTTGCCCGGCCAATGTTTTCTGGCTGGGCAGGCCGAATATCTTCGTGCAGCAAGGCTTCAATCGCGGCCTCATCTTCATCCGACAGTTTGAAACCATCCGGACCAAAAAACTTGATGCCATTGTCATGATGCGGATTGTGCGAGGCCGAAATCATAATGCCCAGATCCGCGCGCATCGATTGCGTCAGATAGCCCACCGCAGGGGTTGGCGTTGGGCCAAGCAACAGCACATTCATCCCCGTGCTGGTCAGGCCAGCGGTCAGGGCGTTTTCGAACATATAGCCAGACAGACGTGTGTCTTTTCCGATCACAACACGATGGCCGTTTTTGCCATCCGTGCGGAAATGTCGACCCGCAGCAGCGCCCAGTTTCAACGCCATCTCAGCGGTCATCGGCCAGGTGTTCGCCAAGCCGCGCACGCCATCGGTTCCAAAAAGCTTACCCATTTTCTGCCCTCACAGGTTCTTATTTTTATCAGCAGCTTGCCGCAAACAGGGTCATCGCCTGCCGGGTCTCAGCCACATCATGTGCTCTTATAATCTGCACGCCTTGGCTCATAGCAGATAACGCCACAGCAATCGAGCCTGCTGCGCGATCCTCCGCCTGTGGGGCCTTGCCAAGGGTGCCAATAAATTTCTTACGCGATGCCCCCAAAAGAACCGCAACACCCAGCCCGTGAAACAGGCTGATATTTCGCAACAGCGCCAGATTGTGATCCAGCGTCTTGCCAAACCCAATACCGGGATCCGCAATGATCTGATCCCGCGAAATGCCAAGGCTTTCTGCAAATGTGATCCGTTCCTCAAGGAAATCAAAGACATCCAACAAGACGTTGTCATATTGCGGGTCATCTTGCATCGTTGTCGGATCGCCCTGCGCATGCATCAGACAGACCGGTGCCCCTGCATCTGCGGTCACCTGGGCCAGTTCCGGCTCAAACGTGAAAGCCGCCACATCATTGATCAAATCTGCCCCTGCCCTCAACGCCGCCTGCCCGACCTGGGCCTTGCGTGTGTCAATCGAGATCGGCACATCAGATCCGGCGCGAACGGCTTCGATCACCGGCACCGTGCGGGCGCATTCTTCGACCACGGGCACATAGGTTGCACCAGGGCGTGTAGATTCCCCACCGATATCAATCATATCCGCGCCATCAACAGCCAGGGCGCGCGTCCGGTTCAATGCGGCATCCGGCGCATTAAACTTGCCGCCATCCGAAAAGCTGTCCGGCGTAACATTCAGAATGCCCATGATTTTTGGCGCATCAAAACTTAATCCGGCAATATCCGGACGCGGCGCGCTCAGACGTCTGCGCCAGGTCTCAGGCACGTCTGAAACATGAACAAAGCCTTGCGATCCGCCCCGCGTGATATGTTCGGCATGGGTAAACCAGGACCAGCCCCCGGCGATCAGCAAAGCATCATCCGGGCGCGCCACGCCAACCTGTGCCAATGGGCGATAGTAATCTTTTGTCACGCTCATTTCGCCTCTCCCAAGGTGTCCACCCCCGCTGCGCCCAGCTCATCCGCCAGCCATTGCGCCTGTTCCACTGCCGATCCGGAAACCGGGGCGTCAGGCGTATCAAACAACATCCGGGACGGCGCCCAAACCGCAATCCGCCCGTTTTTCAACGCCCAATCCAATTCCGTACGCGTCGCAATCACATCCATCTGATCATGACCCGCCGCAATGCGCCAGGCGTTTTTTTCCGCTTCAAGCGAGGTCATCCGCGCATCAGTTACACCGTCATAACCAGTTTCTGCATTGGCCGCAGGCACAAGCACAACTGGCCCCGCTGGCACCTCATCCACGCCCTGCCCGGCGGGCACCAGAATGATCTGTGGCACAGGTCCGGTGGCCGCTTCGACCTCAACCAACCCAACTTCGCGCACGATCTCAAGCCCCAGAACAAACGGCCCGCGATCAGGTTTCTCGATGCGCAGAAACACACGTTTCGCCTGTGGTTCCAACAAGATCCGCGCCGCAATGCGTTCCGCCAAGGTTTCCAGCAGATTTAGCCGTTCAGCGGCCAATTCATAATCAATCGCTTCTGTGATTTTGTCATAAGACAGGATCGCATCCACATCATCCCCGGCAGCCTCTCCCGGTGACGCAATTTCCACCGCCACGTTAAACCGCAAACGCTGCAAAACATCGCGTTCCAACTGAAACGCACCCACCTCCACAGCGACCTCATAGTCGCGCAGGGACAGGCGATCCGCCACCCCTTCCAGCGCCAAGGCCTCTGCCCGCATCACAGGATGGCCAAATACGGCTTTTGTTTCATCGGACATGGTTTTCCTCATCGCGCTCACAGCTTTTCACCTTCATACCCAATGCCATGCGCAGGATGAACCCAAGAAAACGCCACCCCATGCAAAAGAAGCGTAAAACCCGGTTTCAAAATGCAAAACCACCCATCGGTATTCTGCGATATACTTGGATTACAGGACGCCAACGCACATTCATCTCAGCCCAAAGCCTCTCCCCACAAAAACCACAGGATGGGCTAAGTCAGAGGCTGAAGTTAGGACGAAGCGGTCCTTTAGATAACAGCTACTGCGCTCGCTTAAATACAGCAGTAGCGATACCCATCGCAATCAGTGCGCTCCCCCCAAGACGGGAGAACCAAGCCAAAACCGAAGGCTTCGCAATTTTAGTGCGTAGCTTATCCGCCAAAAGCGCATATGCGAGAGCATTGATTGCGGCCAAACCGACAAAGGTAACAACTAGGAGAGCAAACTGAGGCAACAGCGGACTGTCCACCACAACGAATTGGGGAACGAAGGCAATGAAGAATACGATGGATTTTGGATTCAGCGCAGTCACTGCCGCCGCATGGCCAAAGACGCTGGATGCGCTGGCCTCTGTTACCTTTTCTAAATCGCCGAGCGAAGCCGTTGATGCGCTACGGAAAAGCTTAATGCCCAGGTAAATGAGATACACAGCTCCCGCCCACTTCAGAACCGTGAAAAGTGTTGCCGAAGCCAGAACCAAAGCCCCCAATCCGGCTAAAGACGCTGACATCGCAATGAAATCACCAAGGGCTACGCCACCGACTGTTGCGATTGCCACCCGTTTACCTTGACTGATCGCATAGCTGAGAACGAGCAAAACCGTTGGTCCAGGGATGAGCAACAGAGCGATTGATGCCGCGACAAACGCCAGCCAAATTTGAAAATCCATGAGAATACCTTCCTAACTTTTGATGTAGCCAGCCATAGCTACATCAAACAGTAAAGTAGAAATCAGCGCCTTAGGTTTCTGCGGTGCGGAAAAACGCAAAATGGCCTCTCTCCTACCGCTCGTGGCATGATGCATTGGAAAATATTTTCCGACGAAAAACCACATTCCCATCGAACACGGTCCCGCCAAAAAACAAAAACGCCGCCCAATAGGCGACGTTTCGTAAATTAGTTATATTGCGACAGGCGCTGGGGGGGTTTGTAAAACAGATGCACGCCAATCGCTGCGGTCCGATTAAACTGGCGCGCCCAGCGTGGGTTCACAGCACGGGTGTGGTAATAAGTTGCGCCACCGGTCAGGCCGCGTTCTGCGCCGTTCAACATGGTTGCAGCCACTTTCTGTACCTGGTCATAAGCGCGGGGTTCGTTCACAACTTCCGCATGGCCATCGCATGTATACGTGAACTGACACTGATATTTACGGCCTGTGCCCTGATTGATCACACCACAAACACTGTTCGGAAAACGTGCGCTGTCGACACGGTTCAGGATCACTTCCGCAACCGCGAACTGCCCTTCCACGCTTTCGCCACGGGCTTCGAAATACAAGGCCTCTGACAGGCATGTCAGTGCTTCGCTGCCGGCAGGTGTCGGCTGGGATGCCAGCCAGTCACGCGTATAAGTCACAGCAACACCACTGGCGGCCGTAGCTTCACGCGCCACCACAGGCGGAGAGGTCAGCTGCCGCAGGCGGCTTGTGCGCACCTCAGACAAAACCGCACGTTCAGCGCCAATCATCATGGTCAGCTGTTCTTCGAAACCGGCAGGTGCCGCTTCAGTATTTCCAGAAGTTTCCGCAAGCCCGGCAAGGCCACTCATCGCAAGGAATGCACCTGCGACCACTGTCATCCGCCCAAAACTCATTTCATCCATCCATCGTTACAGATAGCGTTTCCCAGACCATGGGTCTGACGTTCAGTGAGTGGGATGTAGAATGAGAAGGTTAATTTTTCAACCCAAGTGGCCAAGCCATCTTCCCATTCGGCGCAATTCTTCCGCCGTAAAGGGGAAAAACGCGACAAAAACGTCACGCTTCCTTGGAAGGATTAAAAGATGGTTAACAGAATGTCATATTCGCGCCGCATTTGTATGGCGGGGAAAAAGCGATTCTTCCCCGCTGGCGCCCCCCTGTCACAGGTCTTTTATCGCCAGATGCGCCCCGGCCAACCAGGCCACAGGCACCCGGAACGGCGAACAGGACACATAGTCAAAACCTGCCTGACGACAGAAGGCAATCGATTCAGGATTGCCGCCATGTTCCCCACAGATCGACAGGGTGACATCGCCTTGCGCCCGACGCGCACGTTCCGCCCCAATGGTCAAAAGTTCCCCCACACCATCCGTATCCAGCGTATGGAACGGATCTTCGGCATAGACTTCCTGGCGCACATATTCCGACATAAATCGTCCCGCATCATCGCGTGACAGGCCATAGGTCATTTGCGTCAGATCGTTTGTCCCGAAACTAAGGAAAGACACATGCGGCGCAATTTCTTCGGCACGCAATGCCGCACGGGGTGTTTCCACCATAACCCCCAGACGGAAATCGAAATCAACGCCAGAAGCCGCACGCACTTGCCCCGCAACCATATCGATGCGGGCTTTCACGATCTCGACTTCGCGCATGGCGGATACCAGCGGGATCATGACCTCAGGCACAACCGATCCCCCCTCTGCGGCCACTTCGGCTGCGGCTTCGAAAATCGCACGGGCCTGCATGTCATAGATCTCTGGCACGGTGATCCCAAGACGCACGCCACGCATGCCAAGCATTGGGTTGAATTCCGACAGGGCTTTGACCCGGCGTTCCACATCAGACAAAGGCAGATCCAGCGCCCCGGCCAGTTCCCGCATGCCTTCACGGGTGTGTGGCAGGAATTCATGCAAGGGCGGATCAAACAGACGGATGCAAACACTTTCGCCTTTCATGATCTCAAATAGTTTTTTGAAATCAGCGCGTTGCATCGGAAGCAGTCGATCAAGCGCCGCGGCGCGATCATCGGGCGTATTGGCAAAGATCATTTCCCGCATCAGGGTCAGGCGATCATGTTCAAAGAACATATGTTCCGTCCGGCACAGGCCAATGCCCCGGGCACGGAAGCGGCGCGCAATATCGGCATCCATCGGGGTGTCCGCATTGGCACGCACCTTGATGTCGCTGACCTCTTCAGCCCAGGTCAAAAGCGTGCGAAAGCCGTCTTCAAGGGTTGGTTCCAACAAAGCGGCCGCCCCGTCCAGGACTTCGCCCGAAGATCCGTCAACTGTGATCAGATCCCCCTCGCCCAACTCTCGGCCATCCGGCAGGATCAGGCGTTTGTCTTTGCGTTTCAGTTTCAGATCAGACGCCCCAACGATACAAGGCAGACCAAGGCCGCGCGCGATCACCGCAGCGTGGCTGGACATGCCCCCCCGTTCGGTCAGCACCGCAGATGCCGCATGCATGCCACGAATATCTTCCGGCGCGGTTTCTCGACGTACCAGAATACAGGCCTCATCCCGGGCCTGGCTGGCTTGGGCTGCCGTGGCGGAAAACACGATCTTGCCGGTGGCCGCCCCGGGGCTGGCGGCAATGCCTTTCAGCAGAACATCACGCGGGGCCGCGGGGTTTACTTGACGGTGCAAAAGTTCAGTCAGCGCACGCGGTTCAATCCGCAGTAAGGCTTCTTCGCGGGCAATAATTTTATCATTGGCCAGGTCAACCGCAACCCGTACAGATGCACGCGACGTACGCTGCACGCGGATCGCGTCCAGGATGCGCAGCTGTGCGTTATCAACGACGAATTCGACTTCCATCTCTTCGCGCAGTTTTTCCCGCAGGGAGGTGCCATAGCTGGTTAACGTGTCGTAACAATCCGGGCAGAGTTCCTCCATCGAGGTGCCGCGCGCGTCTTTTTGCAGAAACACGGCCCCGCCGTCCAAGGCATCACGTCCCTGGCTTTGGCGTTTGTAGCGACCTTCAATCTGGCGGTGCCCAGTGTGGGGATTGATGAAACGAATGACACCAGATCCACATTCACCACTGCCAAGGCCAAAGATCATTTCCTGCACAACCAATCCCAAGCCCGCATCCGCCGGCGCCCCTTTGGATTGGCGCAGCAGACGGGCCGATGTGCCTTCCCAAGCGCGTGCCATGGATCGCAGGACTTCTTGCAATTGATGCGCGGGGTCCTGGGGGAATTCTTCTTCGCACTCAAACTCATAGGTTTCCAGAACGCGTTTCAATGTCTCAGCAGAGCCATCTTCATCCTGTTCAAATGCATCCGGATCAAGCCGTGCCACATGCACTGCATAGGATTGCACAAAGCGCATATAGAGACGGTTTGCGGCTTCCTCGCCCAGCTCGTCTGACAGGGCTTTGTGGCGCGCGTTGTTCATGCCGATGTTCAGAATGGCACCCGGACCACCCCAGTCGGGATCTTCAGATGAGGGCCGCACAGAGACCACAGGCATGTCGCCAAAACCTGACAGCAGCGCTTCGGTATCTGGAAGACGCCCCTGGGCAATGCCATGCACCCCGTCAAAAGAGACCGCAGCAGTTGTTGGCACCGGCATATCAAGACGGATCAGACGTTGCAGACATTTGGCCCGCCCGCCATGGGTGTTCACCGCAATCGGCGCGTCGGGCGTGATGACTGTATAGGTGGTATCGGGCTGTTCAGGGTTGTTCTGCATCATATTCTGCGCTGCGGCACCTTTCTGCTTCAATGCAGCATAGCGCGTTTGTGGCGTCTGACAAGTGATGCGTCACCGGTGGCGGTTTTTCTGGCGAAAAACCGGAGGGGGCCAGCCCCCATCCATCAAAGATGGATCCCCCCGGAGTATTTAGCGCAAGATGAAAGGCTTAGCCTTCGATCTTTGTCAGGTCAGCCACAGAGAGGCAGATTGTGCGGATGCGGGACAGCAGATTCAGACGGTTGCGGCGGATGATTTCATTGTCTGAATTCACTTGGACATTCTTTGCGAAAGCATCAATCGGAGCGCGTAAAGCGGCCATTTCGCCCATGGCGGCGGCGAAATCTTCCACCTGCATGGCGGGGGTGATTTTGGCTTCGGCTGTATCCAGTGCTGCAAACAATGCTTTCTCTGCACCGTCTTCGGCGAATTTCACATCGGCCCCGTAAGAATATTCAACACCGTCTTTTTCTTCCGCTTGGCTCAACATGTTATTGGCCCGTTTGAAGCCTTGTAACAAGTTTTCACCATCGTCGGTTTTGAGAAGTGCGGACAGCGCAGTGGCACGATTGACCAAGAGGACAAGATCATCGTTGCCAGCCATCGCAAGGCAAGCGTCGATCACGTCATGACGAATGCCCTGGTCTTTCAGGAAGACTTTCAGGCGATCGTGGAAGAAGGAGAGAAGACTAGGCAGATATTCTCCCGCAGTAGGCCCCGAAACTCCGTCCTGGTTTTCAGCATGGGAGAAGTCTGCTTTCTTGACAACTGAACTAAGCTCCATCCGCACCCCATTCTCCAGCACCAACCTAATCACACCAAGCGCAGCGCGGCGCAGGGCAAATGGGTCTTTCGAGCCTGTGGGTTTCTCATCAATCGCCCAGAAGCCTGTCAGCAGGTCAAGTTTATCGGCCAGGGCCACGGCGACGGACACCGGCGATGTTGGCACGTCATCTGATGGGCCCAGCGGGGAATAATGCGCTTCGGCGGCTTCGGCCACATCGGCGGGCAAGCCAGCGGCAGTCGCGTAATAACGGCCCATAAGCCCTTGAAGTTCTGGGAATTCATAGACCATCTCGGATGAAAGATCCGCCTTGGCCACACGTGCCGCCTGTTCGGCCAGATCGGCATCTGCCCCAACCACAGGGGCCAGTTCACGGGCAAGTGCTGCGATACGATCGATGCGTTCCTTTTGTGACCCCAACTTATTGTGGAAGGTCACATTTGACAGGCTATCCAGCCAAGGCTCCATCCCGGCATTTGCCACGCGCAGGTCGTTTTCCCAGAAGAATTTCGCATCCGACAGACGCGCAAACAGAACCTTTTGGTTGCCCGCAAGAATGGTCGCGCCATTGTCTTTTGTTTCGCGGTTGGCCACGGTGATGAATTTGACGATTTTGCCGGATTTCGGATCGCGCACGGAAAAGAACTTTTGGTGTTCCTTCATAGAGGTTTGCAGCACCTCTGGCGGCAATTCCATGAAATCTTCTGCAATGTCGCCCATCAGGACAACGGGCCATTCAACCAGACCTGCGACCTCAACCAGAAGGCCCTGATCCTCGACAACTTCCAGACCCTGTGCAAAGGCCTGATTGGTGGCGTCTTGCCAGATGATGTCCTGACGTTCCGACGGTTCCAAGATCACGTTTGCGGCCTTCAGTTTGGCTGCGTAATCGTCAAAGCCCGTCACGGAAAAGGCACCGGGCGCCATGAAACGATGACCCTGCGTGCTGTTCCCAGATGTGATGCCATCGATATCAACAGGCACAACAGTGCTGCCGGTTTCATCAGACAGCAGCGCGATAATGGAATGCAGCGGGCGCACCCATTTTAACGATCCTGTGCCCCAGCGCATGGATTTCGGCCATGGGAAGTTGCGGATCGCCCCTTCCAGAACCTCGGCGATAATATCAGCGGCAGGGCGGCCCGACTTTACGATGGTCGCAAAGTAAAACGCGCCTTTTTTCTCTTCACGCTCAACCAGATCTTCACGTGCAACCCCTGCCCCGCGCAGAAACCCTTCCAGCGCTTTTTCCGGTGCGCCCACTTTGGGGCCACGGCGTTCTTCGCGCACTTCGGGGCTTTCGGCCAGCAGGCCTTCGATCGCCAGAACCAGACGGCGCGGCGTGGAAAACACACCGGCAGAGGCATAGGTCAGACCGGCATCCACAAGACCATTGGTCACAAGCTTTTTCAAATCATCCGCAGCTTTGCCCTGCATACGCGCCGGGATTTCCTCGGAGAACAGTTCAATCAGAAGATCAGGCATATCAGTTGCTTTCGGAATTGGTGTTGGTGTCGCGTGGCGGGCAGTCTTCGGGCATGGGTTTGCCATCAAATACTTCGCGTCCGCAATCATTAATCTGGTGCCAGACAAATCCGCGTCCGTCGTCCATCACGGCGACAATACGGTCAAAGCCCCAGATCACATCTTTTTCGCCAAGAAAGGCGATGGCGGTATTGGCTTTGATCGCCTCGCCCACTTCGCTTGCGTTGAAACAGCCGAACCAATCCGGAGCAACCAGCGGTTCCGCCCCTTCATAGGTGACATAAGTTTCTGTCATCAATGCCTGGCTTTGCGGTGTGGTGAAACAGGCGCGATATCCCAGCGGCGAAGTTTCAGAAACAATGCCCTGAAATTCATCTGCGATAATCGGTTCAGGGGTGTTGTCGACCAGGGTGGTGACCGAAACGCCCAGATCTTCAGACGTGGTGATTTCCTGGTAATAAACATGCACCTGCAGATAATACAGCAGACTTCCGGCGATCAATGCACACACGATGATGCTCCCTGCAAGAAATTTACCCATGTTTCATTACTCCGTTCCTGCCCGCGTCGATCACAAAGACCCGCAGCGTTCCTCGGCATATACCCCCTGAAAGCCAGGGGAAACAAGGGGGATGCCGCGGGTTGTGTGAGATTGATCGTGCAATTGCCTGGCAGGCCCGAAAACCCGTCGTCAAAACGCGAACACCCGCCCGATGTTTCAGGCGGATGTCTATGCGGGTTTTGCCAAACGTTGGGCGGGTCTCAGACGATCCAGGCCGCTTTGCGTTTGTCAAAAAATGCACCGATGCCCTCAGAGCTTTCTTCATCTTCCCAGCGTCCGGCAAGAGCCGCGATAGACATATCGATGACGTCATCATCGATGCGCGGCCCAAGCGCGCGGGCCAATGCCTTGGCATCTGCAACCGCACGCGGCGCGCAGGACAGATAAGGCGTGACTTCGGCCTCAATCGCTGCATCCAGATCATCTGCAGAAACAACCTTTGCCAGCAGATCCATATCGCGGGCTTCATCTGCACCAAACAGACGCGCCGACATAAACACGCGCCGCGCCTTGCCCTCGCCCATGCGGGCCAAAACATAGGGGCCAATCGTCGCCGGGATCAGACCAAGCCGCGTTTCCGTCAGGCCAAATTTCGCACCCTCCACAGAAATCGCCACATCACAGACAGACAGCATGCCAATGCCACCACCAAAGGCGTTGCCCTGCACGCGTCCGATCAGCGGTTTCGGCATGGTGTTCAGCGCCTGCAGCATCTCTGCCAGTTTGCGCGCCTCTTTCATACGCGTCACCGGATCCGCCGCCATCTGGTCCTGCATCCAACGCAAGTCACCGCCCGCGCAAAACGACTTGCCCGCACCGGTCAACACCACCACACGCACGCCCTCATCCGCACCAAGCTGTCCCGCCGCATCCGTCAGCTCAGCCAACATCTGCGCAGACATCGCGTTGTGTTTTTCAGGCCGGTTCAACGTCAGCGTCGCAACGCCGCGCACATCGGTTTCAATTGAGATCGTTTCATACATCGCCATGTTTCCTTGCAAGATCTGCCGCCAGAAAGTCGAGATAAATCCAAACCATCCGATCCACAAACCAGGTTTTCATAATCATTGTCAGCGCAACACCACTCAGCGTCGCAATCAGGTCAAGCCGCCACAATCCCCAGGCCATCAGCCCCATTCCAGGGATCGTGACAACCATCAAAACCCGCAGGCAGGTCAGATGATGTTGCGCAACTTCATCTGTGCGTTTCAAATAAATCTGCTCGCCCAGAACGCCCCGTGACGCCCAATTGTCCAGGCCCTGCGGCACCTTAAACAAACGTGGGTTCACCCAATTCCAAATCAGAACCAAGCCCACCGCAAGCCATGCCCAACCGCCAATCCAATCACGCGACCAAATCGCAAGACTGAACAGCGGCAGCAAAGTAAACCGCGTCCAAACAGACCAAGGGTTGGCATGACGCAGCCAAACATCATCGCTCATACCCATGATGCTTTCCAGCTTGTGGATGAAAACCATTTCTTAGATTTCGCGCATTTTGCGTGCCATATCAGCGGCTTCCTGAACGATATTCGCGTCAAGACCGGTATCAATCCCAATGCGTTCGCAATGTTCCATCACACGTTCCGTCGCCACATTGCCCGCAGCCCCCGGCGCATAAGGACACCCGCCAAGCCCGCCAACGGCCGCATCAAACACCTTCACGCCAAGCGAAATAGAGGCATCAATATTGGCAATCGCCCTCCCGCTTGTGTCATGGTAATGCCCAGCCAGTCGATGCACCGGCACAACGTCACGCACCTTCAAAAGCATCTTCGCAATGCTATCGGGCGTCGCCTGACCAATCGTGTCGCCCAGCGAAATTTCGTAACAGCCCATCGCAAACAAAGCCTCCGCCACACGCGCCACCTCATCCGGGTCAACCTTGCCGTCATAGGGGCAATCGGTCACGCAAGACACGTAACCACGCACGGGCATATCCACATGACGCGCGGCTTCCATAATCGGTTTGAACCGCTCAAGGCTTTCTTCAATCGTCGCGTTGATATTGGCCTTGGAAAACCCTTCAGAAGCCGACCCAAAGATCGAAATCTCATTCGCCTTTGCCGCAATCGCCCCCTCATAGCCACGCATATTTGGCGTCAAAGCGGCGTAACTGATCCCATCACCGCGTGTGATCCCTGCCAAAACATCCGCGCTATCCGCCATCTGCGGCACCCATTTCGGCGACACGAAACTTGCGCATTCAATCCGGCGAAATCCAGCGCGCGACAGGCAATCCACCAGCGCGATTTTCTCGGCCGTGGGGATCTGGCGTTTTTCGTTCTGCAAACCATCGCGTGGCCCACATTCAAAAATCTCAATCGCGTCTGTCATGCGTTTTCCTCCGGTTTCACCACCTCAGGTGGCGGGTAAAAATCCTTACGGTAAATCAGCGGCTCACCCTCTTGCGGCAAAGCCTTCGCGAAACTTGGCCGCGCCTTAAACCTATCCCACCATGCGCTTAAATTCGGCATCGCATCAAGGCTTGTGAATTTTTCACCAATGAAAACACCATAAGCCAACGCACAATCCACAGCAGAAAATCCGCTGGTCAGCATCCACTCACGCCCATCCGCCAATTGCGCCTCAAGCCGCTTCAAGGTCACAGCCAATCGTTTCGCTTCAAGCCCCATTTGCGTCGGTGATTTCATCCAATCCTGGTACAGCACAATATGCGCCTGCGTCAGGTTCGCGCAATGCTGGCCGATGGTTTCCGCATAATGCAACAAATCCAGATATTGCGCACGTTCCGGCGTCCCCGGTTTGCGCGACAATGCCCCATCATTCAGCTCCACCAGATATTCAACCGCAGCCCCGCTTTCGCAGATCACCTGGCCCGCGCCGATTTCCATCGCAGGCACACGCCCCGCCGGGTTCAACGCCTTGTATTCCTCAGATCGCAGGGATTTATCAAAGAAGTTATAGCTGACCAATTCATAATCCAGCCCCAATTCCTCCAACACCCAAATCACCCGCATAGAGCGCGCCTGTGGTGCATGATGCAAACGTATCATATTCTTTCCCTCACCAGAGCCAACGCCCCGTTTCAATCACATGACGCGCATAGCCCGCGGTCATGGCAATCCAAGGCATCCACCAGATATATTTGGCAAGGCCCTCACGCTTAACTTCAGGAGCAACCTCTTTGATGGGTTCCTCCTTGCGACCAAAGATCAGTCGCCGTAGCCCGTAGAACGCCCCGATCACCGCCCCCTCAAAGATCAACTGGATCAAAAGAAGCGGCCAGGTGAGCATGGCAATACCTGCGAGCAATGGCAGCGAATACCCAATCGCATTAGCAAGCAGAGACACAATCGCGAGCAGCAACAGCTCTGCGATGTGAACCTGCCCGCGCATTACTTTCATGCAGCGGCCTCGTCTTCTTCGGCCAGACGGATCAATGCCGCACCGGCCTCAACCTGGCCGCCTGCGGTACAGAGCACCTCCGCCACCACGCCATCACGCGCCGCCGTCAATGTGTGCTCCATCTTCATGGCTTCCAAAATCGCCAAAGCGTCGCCTTCTTGCACGATGGCCCCCGCTTCAACCATTACGGCTTTCACAAGACCCGGCATGGGCGCCTCGATCAAGCTTGGGTCGCCCCCCGCCCCATGGGCCACATCCAGCACGTCAACGCCCTCAAAGTGGTAATTATTGCCCCAGAACACCGTGACATTATCGCCAAGCACTGCAATCTCAGCCGGGGTTTTATCGCCCCCAACCCACCAAATACCATCGGTGCGGGTCACGGTGACAAAGCCACCGTCCAGCTCAATATGGAAATTGCGATCGGTCATGGTGGTGATGCGGGCCTCGATTTCATCACCTTTATGGGTGAACTTGACGGTCACAGGCACACGCGCCCAAAGGCCAAACCCGGTTTCCTGGGCGTTATCCCCAGTCAATCCCGCAAAGCCCAAGGCCGCCAGACTGCGCGCTTTGATACAAGGCACAGGATCCGGCGTCAGCGTGTCAATATCGCGATCAATCAGGCCTGTATCCACACGGCCCTCCGCGAAATCATCATGGCGCACAAGCGCGCGCAAAAAGGCCAAATTCGTAACAGATCCCGCAACTTGCGTCTCGGCCAAGGCCTGCGCCATCTTGCCCAATGCAATGTCACGCGACCCACCATGGGTGATGATTTTCGCGATCATCGGATCATACCAAGGCGAAATCTCATCGCCCGTGCGCACGCCACTGTCAGACCGCGCCCCATCCGGGAATTGCAAATGCGTCAACGTGCCCGTCGCAGGCAAGAACCCCGCAGGCACATCTTCCGCATATAGGCGCACCTCAAAACTATGGCCATTGATCGTCAGATCTTCCTGCCCTTGCGGGAGGGCCTCACCACTGGCCACACGCAACTGCCATTCCACCAGATCAACCCCGGTGATGGCTTCGGTCACAGGGTGTTCCACCTGCAAACGCGTGTTCATTTCCATGAACCAAAACCCATCAACGCGCAGGCCATCTGACCCATCAACGATAAATTCCACCGTGCCTGCGCCGGCATAGCCGATCGCCTCCGCAGCACGCGTCGCCGCGTCACCCATGGCTTTACGAACCTCTTCGGTCATACCTGGTGCGGGTGCTTCTTCAATCACCTTCTGGTGACGACGTTGCAGCGAACAATCGCGTTCAAACAGATGCACAGCGTTTGTGCCATCGCCAAAGACCTGCACCTCGATATGGCGCGGCGAGGTCACAAATTTCTCGATCAACACCGCATCATTGCCAAAGGCGGTTTTTGCCTCGCCCATGGCACTGGCAAGCGCCGCGTCAAAATCCGCGTCAGCCTCAACCAAGCGCATACCCTTGCCGCCGCCGCCCGCAACGGCCTTAATCAACACCGGATAGCCGATCTTGCCAGCTTCCGCCTTTAAACGCGCAGGATCCTGATCTTCGCCATGATACCCCGGCACAACCGGGACCCCCGCGTCAATCATCAGGGCCTTGGCCGCATCTTTCAGCCCCATGGCGCGGATCGCTTTGGCAGATGGCCCGATAAACGCCAGCCCCGCCGCCTCGCAAGCCTCTACAAAGTCAGGATTTTCCGAGAGAAACCCATAGCCAGGATGCACCGCTTCCGCACCACTGTCCTGTGCCGCCAAAATAATCCGTTCCTGCACAAGGTAGCTGTCCGCAGGCGCATTGGCCCCGATATGCACCGCCTCATCCGCCATGGCGACATGTTTCGACTTCGCATCCGCATCCGAATACACAGCCACAGTTTTCACGCCCATCTTGCGCGCTGTTTCCATCACCCGACAGGCGATCTCGCCCCGGTTGGCAATCAGGATTTTCTTAAACATCAGCTTTCTCCCGCGTTATGCGTTTGTGCGGGGGCTCTGCCCGCGGAATGATCAACCGTCCAGCTGCGATAGCGGTGCCGGAAAGTCAGGTTCGCCCGATCACTGTCGAGCAGATAAAACATCACCAAAAAGGACATGCCGCCCGCCAGAACCCCGATGAAGGGTCCGGTCAGCGCCAGCGCAACAGAGGCCGCGAAATGCACGGCAGCAAACATAATGGTCGCCTGCCCCCGTATGGCAAAGCCCATCAGGATCAGAACGGCAAGGATCAACAGTGCCCCGTGGATCAGCACACCAAAGAAGTTCTCGATACCGTAATATCCCATCAACGCAGCAGCACTGAACAACGCCACCGAAAGGTAATACAGGATCGCCCCCCACATCAGCCCGCCAACACGCCCCAGCCGATGCCCATGGGCCACATGGCGCGGCACATAAACCCACTGCGCCCCGGTGGTCGGGTCCATATTGCCCCGCTCAAAGGTGATCTCATTTGTCTCTGTCATATCACTCACCACCATGATCCGCTTTGTCCGTCATCCAGATGTTCCCGGACATATGCGGGCAAAGGCCAGGCATCTCGGTCCATCCCGCTGATTTTACCCTTCATGCCATCGCGATATGCGTAATCATACAGCTCGCGGTGGATCGTGACTTCAATATGGCTCAGCGCGGTCTCAACCTTCACCTTCGTCTGTTCGAACGCGTCCTGCAACTTCGCCTCATCACTTTTACCCTTCACAAGCCCTGCAACCCCGGTGAGGTTCAAAAGCTGCTTGCCAGCCCCCAGCGCAACCGCCAACACAAGATTGGCAAGAAAACCACCCAGAATTTCAACCGCACTACTTCCAATGAAGCTCCAGCTTAACCAGCCACTTTTCTTATTGGCGGCTTCCCCCCGCATACGGTCAAACTCGGCGGCAAACACTTCCCGGAACTGACGGGCAAAACGTGAACGGCTGAAATCATCGCGTCCGGTAAAGATCCGCAACACAGGCTTCACAAAATACCCGCCCTCTGATTTCGCGACAAATTCCTCAAAATCAAACAGAAAGAAATAATCCTCTGCCCCAGCAGACCGATGCACCATATAAACCGCAATCTCTGCTTCGCGCGTCAGCTCCGGCATCCGGATGTCCGGCAACCTCACCTCAGGCATGCGATCCCGGATCGCTTTCCCAATCCCTTTCATGCCAAAACCTTTTCATCTTGCGCGAAATACTCCGGGGGAGTCCGCAGGACGGGGGCAGCGCCCCCTCTGCTTGCACTCACCGGCACCAAACCATAGCCTGCACAACATTCAGTATCCCGCGTATGGAGTTCCCGGTTTTGAGCAACGATATTTACGATCCCGCCTATGTGAAACAGGTTTTTGACAATTGCGGTCGCGCCTATCGCACCTGGAGCGCCTTTGCCTCTCTTGGGTTCATCTGGCGCTGGCGTCGTAAATGCGTCCGGGATCTGCCCAAAACAGATCTGACCGGCGCGCAAGGCGTTGACCTCATGGCGGGCACTGGCGAACTTTGGCCGCATCTTCTGCGCGCCCATCCCGGCATCGCCAAAATCACCGCCATCGACATTTCCCACACCATGCATCTGGAAGCCGTTGAACGCCTGCATAAATCCCGCAGCGAAAAAATCGCTCATCTTGAAATAAACGCTCTGGAAAGCAACCTTCCCGAAGAAGCCGCCGATTTTGTGGTCAGCAGCTTTGGTCTGAAAACCTTCAACCCCGCCCAGCAAAAGATCCTCGCGTATGAAATCGCCCGCATCCTGAAACCCGGCGCGCCCTTTGCCCTGATCGAAGCATCCGATCCCAAGGGCTGGATCCTGCGCCCGTTGTTCCGCTTCTACATGGATCGCGTCCTGCCTTTGATCGAACGCTTCTTTATGAAGGGGGCGCAAGATTTCGCGATGGTCGGCATTTACAGCCGTGACTTTGGCGACAGCCGGCATTTTGCCGATTGCCTCTGCGAAGCCGGGCTTGATGTCACCATGACACGCGACTTCTTTGGCTGCGCCACGGGGGTTGCTGGGCGCAAACCAATGTGACGCAACTGTATACAGTTTATATGCATAATATGTGCATAGGGTGTGCATGGTTTCTGTATCGCCCGATTACATCCGGAAGACGCCGAATTTGGTCTCTTCGATCGGTGCGTTCAAAGCGGCCAGTAGGGAAAGATACAGAACCTCACGCGTGTCACGCGGGTCAATAATGCCGTCATCCCATAGACGTGCGGAGGCATATAATGGATGGCTTTGTTCCTCAAACATATCAATGGTGGGTTGCTTGAATGTGGCCTCTTCTTCGGCGGACCATTCCCCGCCCTGACGTTCAATCGCGTCACGTTTCACAGTCGCCAAAACGCCCGCAGCCTGTTCGCCCCCCATCACAGAAATCCGTGAATTCGGCCAAGACCACATGAAACGTGGCTGATAAGCCCTTCCAGACATGCCATAATTTCCCGCCCCAAAGGAACCACCGACAACCATCGTCACCTTCGGCACTTTCGTGGTGGCAACCGCTGTCACCATCTTGGCGCCGTGACGTGCGATGCCTTCGTTCTCGTATTTCCGGCCCACCATAAAGCCCGTGATATTCTGCAAGAACACCAGTGGGATATTGCGCTGGGAACACAGCTCAACGAAATGCGCACCCTTTTGCGCGGCCTCACTAAACAGCACACCATTATTGGCAATGATCCCGATGGGGCAGCCTTTGAGATGGGCAAATCCCGTAACCAAAGTCTCACCATAACGCGGCTTGAACTCATCAAATTTCGAGCCATCCACAACCCGGGCAATCACTTCGCGAATGTCATAAGGAGTTTTCAAATCACCCGGCACAACACCCAGAAGTTCCTCTGCGTCATACAAAGGTTCCTCAGACTCACGCCATTTCACAGTCGTGGGTTTCGTCAGGTTCAAGCTTTCGACCGCACGCCGCGCCAGCGCCAGCGCATGTGTGTCATCCTCAGCCAGGTAATCCGCAACACCAGACAGGCGCGTGTGCACATCCCCGCCACCAAGGTCCTCAGCCGTCACAACTTCGCCCGTCGCAGCCTTCACCAAAGGTGGGCCCGCGAGAAAGATAGTGCCTTGTTCCTTCACGATAATCGAGACATCAGACATGGCAGGCACATAGGCCCCGCCCGCCGTACAAGACCCCATCACAACCGCGATTTGTGCGATGCCCATGGCGGACATATTGGCTTGGTTATAGAAGATGCGACCAAAGTGATCACGATCCGGGAAAACCTCATCCTGGTTCGGCAGGTTCGCCCCGCCACTATCCACCAGATAAATACAGGGCAGACGACATTCCTGGGCGATTTCCTGGGCGCGCAGATGTTTCTTCACGCTCATCGGGTAATAAGTACCACCCTTCACGGTCGCATCATTACAGACCACCATCACGTCCTGACCATGCACTTGGCCAATCCCGGCAATCACGCCTGCGCAAGGCGCCGCACCATCATACATGCCATGGGCGGCCGTTGCGCCGATCTCAAGAAACGGGCTGCCCGGATCAAGCAGGTTCATCACCCGTTCGCGCGGCAACATCTTTCCGCGTGACAAATGCCGCGCCCGCGATTTCTCGCCCCCGCCCGCAGCCGCAGCACGCGCCGCGTCGCTGATGGTATCAATCATTTCCTCATGCGCCGCCACATTGGCTTTGAACGCATCCGAGGTTGGCAGAGCTTTGGTGGTGAGTTTCATTCAGTTTTCTCCCTTTTCAGGATCATTTTCTTGAATTATCCGTCGGGCTTCACGCGCACGACGCAGATGACTTGCGTGATGTGAGAGTTCGCAAAACTCTGGTCTCCTTCCCTCCGGAGATTCACATTCCGGATCGACAAGCATTCCTTCAGACAGGGTTTTCAACTGCCAAGGCATAAGTTCAGGATCAGAGGGAAATTGTGCAATCATTTCTGCGGTCATTTTAGTGGCTTCGGCATCCATCCACGCAAAGACTTCAGAAAAACAATCCTGTCCCAATCCAAACGGGCGGCTACACAGACGTTCCACACTGTCATAGCAACTCATTTCATACTCAAATGTGAATTGCGCTTGCACAGATCGTAATGTCTCATTGGTTTCAGCAACATCACGTTCAAAAACAGTATCCACAGCGTCAAGACACACCTGGGTATATAGGATTGTCCGTTGTCCGCTTGTCACGGACTCAGCGACCAATGTTGCAGGAAAAGCCATAGAAATCGACAAGGCGAATGCGGTCGAAAAAGAAAAATACTGCATCACAATCCCGCCATTTCAATTTCCGACGCCAAAACAAAATACTGCTGTGCCGTTTCGTTCATCAGGCAGGCCAATTGCGCCATGCCTGCGCCGGAACCATTGCCCCAAAGGGAGCGTTCAAAGGCACAGTTTGCATCGCGATAGGTGATCCAGGCCCGTTGCATATCGCGCAGGGCGTCCACTTGGTTGGGGGCACCCTCGTCGGTGTTTGCATCGTTTTCGGCAAGGCGCGTGCGCAGGTTGGTGTAGGCCTCATTTAGCAGCGCATCCCACATCTGATGTTCCGCCTGCAGACAAAAGCCCATGCCCACGGTTGATGCGCCACCCGGCGTTTCCATGCAGGCATTGGCCGAGACACCCACGCAATCGTCTTGCGACGCATGCCCGGGTTCTCCGCTCTCATAGTAACAACTCAGCGATAGGCTTTCATCAAAGCTGATGTCCTGGGCCAGAACAGGCTGCCCCAAGATCAACACAGCAAGGACAATTATGATTGGACGCATGGGCATAATATCTCTCTTGGTCAATATAAAACCAGCTTAACCCATAGCCCCCATCAACTCACGACCAATTAACATGCGGCGGATTTCACTTGTGCCAGCGCCGATCTCCATCAATTTCGCATCGCGGAACATCCGTGACACAGCGCTGTCATTCATAAAGCCCGCACCACCCATGGCTTGCACCGCTTGGTGGGCTTGCTTCATCGCTTCTTCAGACGCGTAAAGCACACAGGCGGCCGCATCCTGACGCGTCACTTCACCACGATCACAGGCCTTGGCAACCTCATAAACATAAGCCCGCGCCGAGTTCATCGCCGTATACATATCCGCGATTTTACCCTGCATCAGCTGGAAATCCCCGATGCGTTTGCCGAATTGTTTACGTTCCGCCATATAGGGCATGACCTCATCCATACAGCCCGCGATGATGCCCGTGCCGATGCCCGACAGAACCACGCGTTCATAATCGAGGCCCGACATCAAGACGTTGACGCCTTTGCCTTCTTCACCCAGCACGTTTTCAAATGGCACTTCAACGTTGTCAAACACCAGTTCTGCGGTGTTCGATCCGCGCATACCCATCTTGTCGAAATGCTTGGATGTACTGAAACCCACCATGTCTTTTTCAATGATGAATGTGGTGATGCCCTTGGGGCCAGCGTCCGGGTCGGTCTTGGCGTAAACCACCAAAGTGTCGGCGTCCGGGCCGTTGGTGATCCAGTATTTCGTGCCATTCAGTACATAGTATCCGTTACGTTTTTCCGCCTTCAGCTTCATTGACACCACGTCAGAACCAGAGCCCGCCTCAGACATCGCCAAAGCGCCTACATGCTCACCGGAAATCAGTTTCGGCAGGTATTTCTGTTTCTGTTCCTCGGTGGCATTGCGGCGGATTTGGTTCACACATAGGTTGGAATGCGCCCCATAGGACAAGGAAACCGAGGCAGACGCGCGCGCCAGTTCCTCAACAATAATCACATGCGCAAGGTATGACATCCCCGCCCCGCCGTATTCCTCAGGCGTGGTCACACCCAACAGGCCAAGTTCCCCCATTTCCTGCCAAAGTTCGGCGGGAAATTCATTGGTTTGGTCAATCTCAGCGGCCATCGGTTTGACGCGGTCCTGCGCCCAACGGTGGATCATCTCGCGCAGCGCGTTGACGTCTTCACCAAGGTCAAAATTCATCACGGCATTAAACATGGCTGGCTCCTGTTAGGCTGGTCCGGCGATATTTACACCCGCGACCCGATTTATTGAACGCTTGTTCATTTAATACGCCAAACCCACGATTCGGGTCAATGGCATGGCAAAGTGCCGTAACGTCGCAAGCTTGACTACATGCAATAAGGTATTCGTTTCCATATCACTGGCACACTGGAACCCATCCCCTAGCGCAGCCATGCAAACTGGATTAATGTCAACTAAGTGGACGAAACGGCTATTTGTTCCCCCCGCCAAATCCCTTACTGAGACAAAAAAGCTAGGAACGAAGTCATGAAAAGTCTCAATTCGAAAGTCTATGATCTGATCAACGCAAATGAACCCCAAAAATTGCGTGAACATTTGGCAAGTGGCGGCGACCCAAACTCTCCAATAAATGACCTCGGCTGGACACCATTGCAGCTAACCATCGAAATTGGCCATCACAAAATCTTTGACGTTCTTTTGGATGCAGGTGCTGACATAAACGGGTTTGATAATCACGGATTTACAGTGCTTCATCACGCCGTTGACGCAGAAGCAGACGGGGCCATACAGACTGGTGAGGTTCCTCTCCCTGAGTTTACGCACAAGCTTTTGAACAAGGGCGTAAAACTCTCACTAAAAAGCAAACGAGGAGAGACCGCGATCGATCTTGCCCGTAAATATCAGTACGATGCTTTTCTAAAGCTTGTTTCTAAGCTCTTCAACTAGCTAAAATGGGCTGCCAATGATAGATTATTCTAGCCCCCTTCCGGCTCAAAGAAGACCTTCAACAATTACACAATGGTCGGAAGCTACCCCGCCATATGCACAGCAGAGGCCTCGACCTTAGTGATCACGCGTGATTTGAGCGAAGCCGTCTGGGGCTAAGGGCAGGTCTAGGGTGCCCCTCAACACGCGGTCCTTTTAGGGCATTGCTTCACTTTTGATCTGGGCCGCCTGCCGTGGCAAGACCTGAATCAGACAAGTCCCGCTCCACCCAAGTATTTCCCTCACGCATGACAACCCTGCACCACATCATCAATCATCGTTTCAAGCAAAAATTGAAGGGATTGGGAGAGGCCCGCCAAACGCGGATAGGTGGGAAACCAAAAACACCGCCCGAAATGGAGCGGTGTTTTAATGTCGTAAATGAGCTCACTCAGCCCGTGGTAACTTTACCCGCAAGACCCTTTAAGTTTCCATCAATAATCTTGCCCATCATCATCTTCATCAAGGTCTGCCCCAACAACCACCCCAAAGGGCCGTATTTGACGCGGAAATCAAAGCTCCAAACCACCCGACTGTGACCAATGCCTGCGGACTCGACCATAATTTCGGCGGCAGCTTCGTGCAGAGGCATCGCGTCGAGTTCAGACAATTGCACGCGATACATATTGCCTTCTTCCCATTTCACGACCTCTTCGGCCATGGCGGAACCATTCTTGAAATGACAGCGCCGTTTGGCACCCAAGCCAGATTGCGCATCACTAAGCGCCTCGGTTTTCACCACTTCTGGGGCGAATTCGTCGATATGCATAAAACGGCTGAGTTCCGCCCAGACGGCGTCAGGGGTGGCTTTGATCTCGGCTGAGCGTTGAAGATGTATCACTAAAAATCCCTGTCATTGAGGTACTGGCTACTCGGTCATCCTAGCAGCCTTCGGACGTGATGTAATATCCCCCTCCTGACAGCATTCTGTCAGGAGGTTTCAGGAGAACCCATTTATTTCCACTGTTCCCCATCCCACTGGATCTGTAAGCTGCAACCACCCGGTGATGGGCACCAACGATGACCGTACCAGTTTTCGCACCTATCTTGTCCGCCCCCCACATAGCATGCCCGATTTTGTGCAATTCACCATTGAAACGCCCGATGGTCTGATGATCTGTCTTGATACCCATAAAACGGGATCCCACGCCGGAGAGTTATGTTCCGCACGCCTTGCTTGGCTGGAAGATGTCTTACAGGCCAGTCAGAAGCCCAACTATATTTTTATGCACCATCCACCACACAGCCTGCACCTGCCACGGCAAGATGAACTTTGCCTTGAAGACGGCGAAGCCTTTCTTGATCTGTTAAGCCGGCATCACAACATCAAGCATCTGTTTACGGGGCATGTGCATCGCCCAACCTGTGGCAGCGTTCGTGGCATTCCTTTTGCCACAATCGGCGCGCTGTCCTTTCAGGCCCCGCCCCCGCGCCCTGCATGGGAATGGAAGGAATTCTCTGCGCCCCGCGAAGCGCCTCATTACGCAGTTCTGCACATTGAAAACGGGGACGTCACCCTGCAATACACCCAATTCTGTGACTGGGATTTCGCGATGACAGATCCACAATAAAAGTATCGGGCCTCATATAAAAATGGCGACGCGATCCGCGCCGCCATTCTGCCAGATCATCACCGCAAATTATTGCGAAATTGCTTCCTGCAGGCTGATCTGTCCGTCGCGGTTTTTGTCGAATTCGGCCAGGATCAGCCGCGCAATCTGCGCCTCATCCATCCCGGCTTCATCTGTTTCCTCATCGGAAATGCTGACCCATTGTTCATCCATTTCCCCAAGTGCCTGCTGGCAGGCGGCACTGACATCTTCATAATCATTCGGCTCACTGCGATTCATTTCGGCCAAAACTTCGGCTTCATTCACAAAGCCATCCCCATTGGCATCCGCCATCCGAAACAGATCGACACGTTCTGCAATCATCGATGCTTCCAGTTCCGCATAAGAAATGGCACCGTCGTTGTTCACATCAATAAAATTCATTTCTTCGCGGATCATAGCCTCGGATGAGGTGGGGAATTCCTCAGCAATGCTTTCGCCTTCGCAGGCGGCTGGCAAGGTAAAATCCATACCTTCCAATTCTTGACTCCACAGGGTGTTATATTCTTCCGCTGTGACAAGGCCGTCACTGTTTAGGTCTAGTTCTGCAAAGGTCATACGTGCTTCAGCAGAGGCTGCGACCATGTTGTTGCTGCTGACAAGATAGACCGCAGCCAAGGCCGCGATCGGCAGGGCAGCGATGCTGAAACGGGATACAGATTTCGGGAAAGATTTCGCCATAACGGGCACTCCGGAGTTGTGATTGTCCGTAACGCCCGCCTGATCCTGTTCCAGAAGGTCCCGCAAATAACCACTCATCGAAAGTCCATGGTCTGCGCTTTTTTCAGCAAGGGCAGATTTCATCTCAGGAGAGACACGAATTTCAATGTTTTCAGTTTTCTTGCTCATCTCAGAACCTCTTTGACAGAACCGGAAACCGGCCGGCGTTACAGCAACCAAGCTTGTGTACCCAGTCCTGATGTTCCAGCATTTCCGTGTCAGAACAAGGGGAATTCGTGCCCGGACAGTGCAGTTATCGCATGTCCGGACACGAATTACTGGACACTTCACAGGTCTGCCAAAAGTTTCGCTGCGCGCTGACCCGACATAATCGCACCATGTGTCGTGCTGTGGTAATCCACAATCGTATGTTCCCCCGCCAGAACCAGACGCCCGCCGATAACCGGCTCAAAAGCTTTAAACTGTGCAAGCCTCCCGCCGGCCTGCGGATAGGAATAAGCCCCACGGAACAACGGATCTTGCGACCAATGCGTTGACAGGGTCGCTTCAGGTTTTCCGACTTTCGCCCCCCAGACGGACCGGAGAACCTGCAATGCATCTTTAGTCATTTCGGCCTGTGTCATCCTGTCGGCAACAGGGGCATATCCGCCAAAAGATAAGCCCAGCAGAATATTTTCATCACTGAAGGTCCGATAATTCAGCCAGTAGTTCCAGCGCCCCTTCGGCATTGTCATAATCCCGAAATACTGGGTCTCAATATCCCAGAACGGTTCCGGAAATCTGAACGCAATTTTCGTCACTGAACCAAAACCCAGTTCCTGCACCGCGTCTTTGATCTTCCCGGGCAGAGGCGGCTCAAAACTGATATCCTCAGTCTTGAGAACCCCCAATGGCACAGTGCAGACAACATAATCCGCCCATATGTCATCAACTGATACGCCTGCTGCACCATACCGTATCCGCGAAACCGGGCTGTTCAACCGAATGTCCAGCCCTTCGGCCAGCGGCGCAAGGATACGGTCATAGCCTTCGGTAAAGATGACGTCCGCCCCCTCAAAGGTGGAATCGGCAAATCCATTGGCCACAGATATGTCTTCAATGCCCGCACCGATTGAAAACTCTGCAAATGCAGAAAGCGCCCAATTCAGAGCAGGATCACGCAGGGCAGAAGGATCTGTGTCCGCCAGAAGATCGTACACACTGCGATGATCACCAAGCTGCGCCCTCCTGAACAGTTTTCTGGAAAAATTTTTCGTGAATTCATCAATTTTTCTATACCCGTCTTCGTCTAGTTCAAGACCGTTCTGATCAAAAACCTGCAGGCTTTCGTCCTCTGTCACAACTGTCTGTGCACCAACTTTCTCAGCCAGTTTCTGAACCGGATTGTCCTGATCTGGCCCATGTATCCAACCTGCACCATATTCAAACGGCGCCCCCAGAGACATATCAGTGCGAACCCGTCCCCCGATGCAATTCCCGGCTTCAAGAACAGTCACATCCGCCCCAGTGCCCTGCAACTCCCGCGCCGCCGCCAGCCCAGCCAACCCCGCGCCGACAACAATCACCTTCCTCCCCCGCATGGCATGAGTCGGGGCCGCACAGCCCAGCTGGCCCAGAAATGCAGCCACACTCATCCCAAGCGCTGTTCTTCGTGTTAATTTCGTCATTGCTTCTGCCCTCATTGCATTACCGCCCAAGGGTTGTGATGCCCCAAACTCAGAGACCTCATTCAGCAGCAGAAAACAGAAATGCAAGAAATCTCGTGTCCTGACACCCGGATTTCAGGCGCATTTCGTGTCCGGACAAAAACACGCGGACATCACGCGCAACCGGCCTGCCAGACTGCAGAAACTTCACCCCGGATGATCCGGGCAATCTGGGCGCAATCTTCAGGGCTGAAGGTCAGCGGCAAGCGCAGATCAAGGATGCCTTTCAGCACACGATCACTGTCTGGCATCGCCTCACTCGGGGCATAGCGCCAGCTGTCATAGCGCGAGGTAAAGCCCGCAGGTTCCGCACCGCCGAACCATTTCAGCTCCACACCACGTTTCAGGCAACGGGCGACCACATCATCGATCGCGTCCTCTGACCAATCAAGCAGCAGGAACTGGAAGCTGGAGGCGACATAGGCTTCAGCCACCGGGCGGTTGATCAGGGTCAGGCCGGTGGTGTCATTCAGGATTTCTTCAACCACCTTATAACGAACATTCCAGCGCGCGCACTGCTGATCAAGGTCGCGCAACTGCACACGCAGGATCGCAGCACGCAGATGGTCCATGCGGCCGGAAATATTCGGGGTCTGGTATTTGGTTTCGGTGAAATATTCAGGCCCAGGTGCTGCCAAATGGCGTTCAAACAACATGTAACTGCCTGACAGTATCGTCGCCTTTGCCATCAATTCCGGATCATCGGAAATCAGCAAACCGCCTTCGCCAGAATTCAAGTGTTTATAGGTCTGTGTAGAATAAGCCGCCATCACACCGTGACGCCCGGAAAGAACCCCATTCCAGCGCGCGCCCATGGTGTGGGCGCAGTCTTCAATCACTTGAACGTCCAATGCGTTACACAGCATCATCAGATCATCCATGTCACAGATATGCCCGCGCATGTGGGACAGTAAAAGGATCCGCGAACCGGTGGCTTTGATCTTGGCCTCAAGGTCAGGCAGATCAATCACAAGACCTTCGGTCACGCCTACGAACACCGGCACCCCACCTGTGGATGCAATCGCACCGGGCACCGGGGCCAGGGTAAAGGCATTGGTAAGCACGGGTTCCCCCGGTGCCACGCCAAGGGCGCGCAGGGCTGTGGCGATGGCATAACCGCCAGAGGATACCGCAAGGCAATATTTGCTGCCCATATATGCCGCAAATTCCTGCTCCAGCAGCGCGACTTCGCCGTCTTCACCTTCCCCAACATTATAGCGATGCAGCCGGCCAGACCGCATAACATTCACCGCGGCTTCGATCGCCTCATCCGAAATCGGTTCCTGCTGGGTAAAATTGCCCTTGAAAACGTCGTTCATATCCAAATCCTTTCAGCCAATCAGCCCCGCCACCACATCCTGCAAGTCATCATAATGGGTCAGCACTGCGTCCGGTTGTAATTCTTTAACCTTTTCACCGTCAGGGCCAAAAGTCACAAGCAACGAAGCCACGCCCGCAGCCCGGGCCGTGTTATGATCCGTGATCGTATCCCCCACCAGCACTGTGCGCGAAATATCGCCGCCGAGACGCTTCACGCATTCGATCAAAGGCATGGGGTGGGGTTTGCGTTCACTTAAAGTGTCGGCCCCGATCAGCGCATCAAACAGGTCACGCACACCAAGACGTTGCAACAGCGTTTCCGCGAGACCTTCTGGTTTATTGGTGCAAATGCCCACCGCATATCCCGCATCCCGCAACTGACCAATCGCATCAACTGCCCCTGGGAACATCCGGGTGTAAACATCAATGTTTTCAGCGTAATATTCCAGAAGGCGTGGGTAATCATCCAGAACCATTGCTTCATCTGCCTGGCCGAAATGACATGTGAAACCCGCCGTCAGCATGGCCCGCCCGCCTTTCATCCCAATGCCCTTGTCAGTCTCAGGATCAAGAAGGTCACCAAGCCCGCGCGCCCGGAAACAAGCATTCGCTGCATGGATCAGATCCGCCCCGGTATCCGCCAGTGTTCCGTCCAGATCAAACACAACTGTACGCATCATTTTCCCCTGCCTATGTCCGCCCGGCGATATTCCGCGCGTGAATTGTAACGAAGCGTAAAGGTTTTTGACCGTCCCGCCCCTTGCTTATGTCTCAACAAGGCTTAAAACCCCCGACAACAGAAAGAAAGAGGCACATCTATGTCCGCGAACAAAAACACTGCCCTGATCATCCTCGCCGCCGGTCGCGGAACACGGATGAATTCGGAACTGCCCAAGGTTCTGCACCCCCTTGGCGGCGTGCCTTTGGTTGTGCATGCGATGGACAGCGCAGACCTTGCCGAACCGGAACGCACAATTATTGTTGCGGGCCATGGTGCGGATGCGGTGACAAAAGCCGTGCGTGAATACGATGAAAATGCCGAAGTCGTTTTGCAGGAAGAACAGCTGGGCACAGGCCATGCGGTTATGCAGGCCCAACCCGCACTGGCTGATTTTGACGGTGATGTTTTGGTCCTGTTTGGCGACACACCTTTCATCAGCAAAGACACCATCGAAAAACTGCTGTTGGCACGTGCCAACAGTGATGTTGTGCTTCTGGGGATGGATTGTGCTGATCCGAAACGCTACGGGCGTCTGGTTACCGATGGCGACAGTCTGGAACGTGTGGTGGAATATAAAGATGCATCACCTCAGGAACGCCGCATAACCCTTTGTAACGGTGGTATTGTTGCTGCTGACACAAAGCTATTGTTTGAACTGCTTGATCAGGTCTCAAATGACAATGCCAGTGGTGAATATTACCTGCCGGATGTGGTTTTTCATGCCCGTCAACGCGGGTTGTCAGCAGGTTATGTTGTCTGCAGCGAGGCTGAAACCCAAGGCATCAATACCCGTGCGGATTTGGCCATTGCAGAAAAGCTGTTTCAGGATAAAAAGCGTACCGAAACAATGGACAATGGTGTGACACTGTCCGCACCTGATACCGTGTTTTTCAGCTACGACACTGTGATCGGACGTGACGCACTGATTGAACCCAATGTGGTCTTTGGCCCAGGCGTAACCGTGGAAAGCGACGCGCAGATCCGGGCATTCAGTCACCTAGAAGGTTGTCATGTATCGCGCGGCGCGCAGATCGGCCCTTATGCCCGTCTGCGTCCTGGTGCAGAACTGTCTGAATTCACCCGCATTGGCAACTTTGTTGAGGTGAAAAATGCGCAGATCCATGAAGGTGCGAAGGTCAATCACCTGTCCTATATCGGTGACGCTGAAATTGGTGCGCATAGCAACATTGGTGCGGGCACCATCACCTGCAACTATGACGGCGTGATGAAACATAAAACCACCATCGGCGAACGCGCCTTTATCGGATCCAACACCATGTTGGTGGCTCCGGTAAATGTGGGAGATGAGGCCATGACAGCCTCTGGTTCCGTGATCACATCGGATGTGGAAGCCGGTGCGCTGGCTGTGGCCCGTGCGCGTCAGGACGTAAAACCTGGCCTTGCACGTCGTTTGATGGATAAGCTGAAAGCAATTAAAGCGAAAAAAGGGTAAAGTCATGTGTGGAATTGTTGGGGTGCTTGGCACCCATGAAGTTGCCCCGATCTTGGTTGAGGCCCTGAAGCGTCTGGAATATCGCGGCTATGACAGCGCGGGCATTGCCACTGTGAACAAAGGTGCGCTTGATCGCCGCCGGGCTGTCGGTAAACTGGTGAACCTGTCCGATGAACTTGTGCACAACCCGCTTGCTGGCAAGTCTGGCATCGGCCACACCCGCTGGGCCACCCATGGCGCACCGACCGTTGACAACGCCCATCCCCACCAGGCGGGGCCCGTAGCCGTGGTGCACAACGGTATTATCGAGAATTTCCGTGAATTGCGCGAAGAACTGGCCGCCGCCGGGGTTGATTTCGTCACCGAAACAGACACAGAAACCGTAGCCCTACTCACCGAACAGGCGATGAAATCCGGCCTATCCCCGGTTGAAGCCGCCCGCAGCGTCACCGCCCGTCTGGAAGGCGCTTTTGCCCTGTGTTTCCTGTTTGAAGGCGAACAGGATCTGATGGTTGCCACACGTATGGGGTCGCCCCTGGCCATTGGTCATGGCGACGGAGAAATGTTCGTAGGTTCTGATGCATTTGCCCTGGCGCCGATGACGGCCGACATCACCTACTTGGAAGAAGGCGATTTTGCCGTTCTCACCCGCACCAGTCATGAAATTCGTGACGCAAACGGCACACTGGCCAACCGCAAAAAACAACGTATCAACCTGGACGCCACCCGCGTGGAAAAAGGCGGCCATAAACACTTCATGGCCAAAGAAATTTTTGAACAACCCACCGTTCTGGGCGCTGCCATCGGTCATTACGCCCCAGATACGGGTTTGAATCTGCCAGCAGAAACACCTGATTTCAAAAATATTTCCCGCGTCACCATGGTGGCCTGCGGCACGGCCTATCTGGCCTGCCTGACAGCCAAATACTGGTTCGAACAGATCGCGCGCCTGCCGGTCGAAGTCGATATCGCATCTGAATTCCGTTACCGCGAACCACCCCTGCCTGACGGAACAGTTGCCTTATTTGTCAGCCAGTCCGGCGAAACCGCCGACACGCTCGCGGCGTTAAAATACGCTCAGGGCAAGGCAGATACGATCATCTCTGTGGTCAACGTTCCGGAAAGCTCCATCGCGCGTGAAAGCGATCTGATCCTGCCGATCTTGGCTGGCGCGGAAATCTCCGTGGCCTCAACCAAGGCATTCACCTGCCAGTTGCTGGTTCTCGCAACGCTTGCCCTGAAAGCCGCCCATGACCGTGGAGAGTTGGATGAAGCGGGCCTTGCGGAAAAGCTTGCGCATCTGCGCAGCTTGCCCGGCCTCATCAATCAATCTTTGGCCATTGAAGACAGTGTGAAAAACGCGGCCTATAAGGCTGCTCAGGCCCGTGACGTTCTGTTCCTTGGCCGTGGCCCGCTGTATCCACTGGCCCTTGAAGGTGCGCTAAAACTCAAGGAACTCAGCTACATACACGCGGAAGGTTATGCATCTGGCGAACTCAAGCACGGCCCAATCGCCCTGATTGACGACAGCGTTCCCGTGGTTGTAATGGCCCCGACCGACCCACTGTTTGATAAGACCATTTCTAACGTACAAGAAGTCATGGCACGGGGCGGTCGCATCACGCTGATTACGGATGCTCAGGGCGCGCGTGCCGGATCAGATGGCGTCGAACATTTGATCACCATGCCGCCCTGCGATCCTTTCATCGCACCTATCCTTTACGCTGTGCCCGCACAGCTTTTAGCCTATCACACCGCGATTGCCAAAGGCACTGACGTGGACCAGCCCCGCAACCTCGCAAAATCGGTGACCGTAGAATGATGACTGCAGATGAAGCCCTAAAAGAACTCGTGCCCCATGTGGTCGCGGGCAAAGATGCCCAAATGCAGGCATTTCACAAAGCCGAACGCATTTATCTGGGCGTGCCCAATGCAGCGATTGACGCGGCTCAAAAAACTTGGCGCGAACAGATGTCCGTGGAAGAGCGCGTGGAACTGGCCCGCGCCCTGTGGGACAGTGACGTGTTTGAAGGACGCATCGCGGCTGCAAAACTGCTGACCCAGGCCCGCCTGCGGCCCGATGATCAGGCATGGTCCCTGCTGCAATCCTGGGTCACCCAGATCGATTGTCAGGCCATCGCGGATCTGGTCGCGACCGCCGTACAGAAACGCCTCGTTGCAGATCCATCCCGCATTGAAACCGTGCGCGCTTGGACCGAATCTGAAAACCTCTGGACTAAATGCGCA
Source organism: Halocynthiibacter sp. (assembly GCF_049608145.1). Lineage (NCBI taxonomy): Bacteria > Pseudomonadati > Pseudomonadota > Alphaproteobacteria > Rhodobacterales > Paracoccaceae > Halocynthiibacter > Halocynthiibacter sp. The sequence continues at coordinate 26,382 of NZ_JBMYXF010000014.1, read as the reverse complement.
GCCCTTGACGCCACCCTGCCCTGGGCCAAACTGAACAACCTGAAAGAGGTGGATGAAGCCATCCGCACAGAGGCCCTGACATGGGCCGCGACCTATATGGCGGACACCACCTGGGCAACACAAAAAGCGGTCACAATTTGGCTGACATCTTTGGCGAAACATGATGCAGAGCGCGTGAAAACTATCCTTGCGGATCACGGCGAGGTCTTACGCCCATCCCTGCGCAAAGATATCGAAAAACGCCTGAAGTAATTAATCTAGAGGCAAAGTAATCAATCTGATGGTTTGTCCAAACCACTGACGCATGAACCCAGACCACCTGCGTATTCGGCTTTGAAATTTATCGGTCTCAATGTGATCTCCCTGCGACGCAAGCATCGGAGATCACATTGTCTACATCACACGCAGCCCCTCAGCGCTACGCATTCCCCCTACGCATCTTACACTGGCTTATGGCCTTGGGGTTTCTTTTCATGTGGGGTTGCGGTTTTGCCATGACCAATCTCGTGCCCGAAGACAGCGCATGGGAAGAAACTCTCTTTGGGCTTCATATCTCTGTCGGTGTTACGTTGATCGCGTTCCTTGCCACGCGCCTTCTTATACGCATGCGCACGCAGCACCCAGACCTTCCCGCAGATATGGCTCCCCCAGAACGCAAACTTGCCCATGTCGCGCATATCGCGCTGTATCTCGTACCAGCCCTTGTCATGGCCGCTGGCTGGGCCGAGGTCGACCTTGGTGGTCACGGCGTCACTTGGTTCGGCATCCCAATGCCGCAGATCTTCCCCGCCAGCCTTGTGCCAAATATTGCAGAACCAGAAGAGATCGCCGAGCTCCTACACCTCTGGCTGGCCTATGGTATGCTGGCTTTAGTCTTAGGGCATATCCTGGCGGTTGTGAAACATAAACTCATCGATGGACACAACCTGTTGCCCCGTATTTCCCTGGGCAAAAATCAAGATAACGGCTAAAATACCGCGCCTAGGGATAGGGGTTTCTCACACATTTGACGGCAATGTCAGTGCAGTGCCCCTCCGGAAACCACAACGGAACGAGGCCCCACAAACAGGGCGAAATAAGAGCTTCCTCACCGGGTTTAACCAGCCCGGTCTCACTCTCCGTATGGGCGATACCGTCATCTTATTAACGGCCGATCACTATTATATTTAAAGCAGTGGCAACCGGACAGAGTACACTCACCCCATGTCTTCATCTTGCCCTAAATACTCCGGGGGACTCCGCTGCAAGCGGATGGGGGCTGGCCCCCGACCTGTGTTCTCAATCCTCACGCAAAGCACGGCGCAGGATCTTCCCCGTCGCCGTCATCGGCAGACTGTCCCGACGTTCAATCGTTTTCGGCGCAACATGTGGACTGACATGGGATTTCACACGATCAATCAGCGCACGTTCAAGCCCGCCCCATAGTGCGCCTTCGCGCAACACAACAAAAGCTTTCACAGCCTGCCCCCGGATTTCATCCGGCACGCCAATCACCGCAGCCATAATCACGTCGTCATGGCCAGTCAAACAGTCCTCAATCTCGCTTGGCCCAATGCGATAACCAGCTGAGGAAATCACATCATCTGAACGTGATGCAAAACGAATCCATTTCCCGTCCATCACGCCCAAATCACCGGTACGCAGCCAGCCGTCACGAAATTTCTCTGCCGTGTCCTCCGGTTTATTCCAGTAACGCAGCATCATCACAGGATCCGGCGCTTTCACGCAGATTTCTCCGACCTCACCATCCGCAACAGACAGACCATCCTCACCGATAATCGCCAGCTCATGCCCGGGCACCGCAGTGCCGATCCAGCCGTCTCGCGTAATGCCTGCACTGCGAATGGACCCCGCCACAAGGTTGCATTCCGTTTGGCCGTACATTTCATTCACATCCGCGCCAAAGGCGTCTTTCGCCCAGGAAATCAGATCCGCCCCAAGACTTTCACCACCCGAAGAAATCACTCGCACGCCAAGTCCGGCAGGCACATCTTCCTTACGCATCATTTTCAAGGCCGTCGGCGGCAAAAACATCACATTTGCGCCTGTCGCCCGGATCAGATCATAGGCGCCAACAGGGGTAAACTTCCGCATCCGATGACTGACCAGCGGCAAGCCGAAATACAGCGCAGGCATGGCCAAATCCATCAAGGCACCAATCCAAGCCCAATCCGCAGGTGTCCAGCAAATGTCACCCTGATGCGGAAAGAAATCATAATACATTTCGACCGACGGCAAATGCCCGATCAGGAAACGATGTGCATGCAACGCCCCTTTGGGGGATCCCGTGGTGCCCGAGGTATAGATCAAACAGGCCGGATCATCGGCTAAAGTTGCAACCGACACAGGCGTTGTCTCGGCCTCCTCAAGTTCTTCATGAAAATCAAACACATCAAAATCAGTTTCATCAACACAGAACACCGCCTGCAATTCCGGCAAATCGCCCTCAATCGCTTCTAGATGCTCCAGTGTTTCGGCAGATGTCACAGCGATCCGCGCCCCTGAATCCGCCAGACGATATTCCAGCGCATCCGGGCCAAACAGCGCAAACAAAGGCAAGGCCACAGCCCCCAGTTTATAGGCGGCAAAATGACTGATCAGGGCTTCGGGACATTGCGACAGGATTATCGCCACACGATCCCCCCGCGCGACACCCTGCGCACGAAACACATGCGCCATGCGATTGGCGGCCTCTTCCAACTGGGCATAACTCCAGATTTCCTGACTGCCATCTTCATGGATATGGATCAGCGCCGTTGCATTGGGTGTGGCCTTGGCGTGACGTGTAACGCAGGCCTCGGCAATATTGAAACTCTCCGGCACATCCCAATTAAACTCTGCCAGCGATTTCGCCCAGTCCCCAGGATGCTTCAGCCTGCGATCTGTTTGTTCATATGCCATGTCGTCTCTCCCCATCCCCTGCAAATTGAACAGGTGTTCAGTAACTTTGCCGCCTGCGGCAAAATCTGTCAATTACCTGTTATTAACGCCCTCACGTCGCAGTTGCGCTTGCTGCGCCCTGCCCGCATGCTTACATAGGTTGTATGACACAGACAGACACAGCCAGCCCCGTCCTGATCGACCCATTCGAACGCCGTGTGAATTACCTGCGGGTGTCCGTCACGGACCGTTGTGATTTCCGCTGTGTCTATTGTATGTCTGAACACATGACCTTCCTGCCCAAGGCTGATCTTTTGACCTTGGAAGAACTGGATCGTCTTTGTTCTGCCTTCATTGGCATGGGCGTCGAAAAATTGCGCATCACAGGTGGCGAACCTCTTGTGCGCAAAGGGATTATGACATTTTTCGAAGGCATGTCGCGTCACTTGGACAGCGGTGCGCTGAAAGAATTAACACTGACCACCAATGGATCGCAGCTCGCCCGTTTTGCCCAGCCTTTATATGATGCCGGTGTGCGGCGGGTGAATGTGTCGCTTGATACGCTGGACAATGATAAATTTGCCGAAATCACCCGCTGGGGCCGACTGTCGCAGGTGTTGAAGGGCATTGATGCCGCGCGTGATGCAGGCCTGCGGGTCAAGCTGAATGCAGTCGCCGTGAAAGGGTTCAACGACAGCGAGCTGTTCGACCTGACCCAATTCTGCGCCGAACGTGATATGGATCTGACCTTTATCGAGGTTATGCCCATGGGCGAAGACATTGAAAACGCGGCACGCCTGGGTCAGTTCTGGTCTTTGAATGATCTGCGTGATGACCTTGCAAAACGCTATACACTGACGGATCTTGCAGAACGGTCCGGCGGCCCTGCGCGTTATATGCGCGTGGAAGAAACCGGGCAAAAAATCGGTCTTATCACGCCCCTGTCCCATAATTTCTGCGAAAGCTGTAATCGTGTGCGCGTAACGTGCACCGGTGAGATTTACACATGCCTTGGCCAAGAAGGCAAAAGCGATCTGCGGTCCGCCCTGCGCGCCAACACAGAAAATAATGCACCGCTTGAAGCCGCCATTCGACATGCCATCGGACTAAAACCTAAAGGCCATGATTTTGACTATTCCCGCCAGGACGTCGGCGGAAAAATGACTCGCCACATGAGTCACACAGGCGGCTAAAAAATAAAGGACGCCAAAAGCGCCCTTTCATCTTGCCAGAAATACTCCCGCCGGAGGCACGGTTTTCGAAGAAAACCGCCACCGCCAACGTATCAGTCCAACCAAATCGGGTTAGACCAAGCCATTTTTCCTGCGCGATCCACAACCGTCACACGCACCCATTGGGAATGCCCCATCTTGTTCAAAGGTGTGTCACAGCGGGTCATGCTTTCGCCAAACACCGCATGGGATTTACAACCAACCCCCTGGAACACAACACGCGCGGCGGCCGAACACTCCACGTGGATCTTTTTATCTTTGATCTCGATATGGCGAATTTCAGGGCCTTGTGAAGAATAGAAATCACCGGCCTTTAATGCTGCAAGCAACTGATCAGGATCATTCTTTTCGGCTTTCACCATCACCCAGCCGCCAAAAGCATCATGCCCATTCATATGCGCATCATCCGTGGCAACAAGGTTCACACGACGCCCTTCCATCAAAAGCACATCCAGCGTGTGACAGCCATCGGGACGGGCACAATCGACATAACAGCTGTGGTTATAGCCTTCCACCGCATGGGCCGCCTCAATGGATCGCGCATCCGCATTGGTCAGACCAGACCATTCCGGATGTGCAAGGATCACATAAGCGCCCGCATCCCGCGCACGTTGGGCAATCTCAGGCCCGGTTTCCTGATCATCGGTGACGGTGAAAAATTTGGTCTTTGAAGGTGCGAAATCCTTGGGCAGGCCCACGGCCACGATATGCCACAGATCGCCATTTTCCTGCGCACCGGAATGCAATTCAGCACCGGGAATAGTGGTGAATTCATCATCATGGAACGCGGTTGTATCTGCAATTGGCCAGTCATAAAGCCCGACAAAATGATCCGTCAGAGAAATGAAATCATAGCCTTCTGCCTTGTAGCGACGACAGACCTCTTCCGGGGAAACAAATCCGTCAGACAGGGTCGAATGTGTGTGCAGGTTTCCACGAAAGAAACGGCCGGGTTTGGAATATGCGGTGGGGATCATGATGCGGGCTCCTGCTTTTGGCACGCTGATAGCTGAGTCTGGTAACAAAAATACGGCACTGCGAGATGCAGCGCCGTATGAATGAGTATTTTCGGCAAGATGAAACAGCGATTGTCCCGCAGCGACACCAGTACCAAAAATGCGACACGATTAAGCCGCTGGCATGCCTTTTTCAACGATCTCTGCATACCAGGAACAGCCAGCAGGCAGGGTTTCGTCGTTAAAGTTATATTTCGGGTGATGCACCATCGCACCATCAACGCCATTGCCCACAAGAATATAGGCGCCTGGACGTGCGTTTGACATGAAGGCAAAGTCTTCGCCGCCCATAATCAAGGCCGCATTGTCATCGCAATCGCCCGAGACCGACCGTGCAACATCTGCCGCGAATTTGGTCTGCTCTTCTGAGTTCACCATCACGGGATAGCCACGGGTGTATTCCACTTCAGCTGAGCCGCCAAAGGTCGCAGCTGTGCCCTCACAAATCGCCTTGAAGCGGGCTTCGACCTGGTCTTGCACCTCTGTATCCAGCGTACGCACCGTGCCGCGCAGGGTCACGGTTTCTGGGATCACGTTATGGGCTTTGCTTTCGGTTTCAAAGCTGGTGACCGACACCACAACCTGTTTCACAGGATCCACATTGCGCGACGCAATGGACTGCAGCGCCACAACCATGTGCGAAGCAATCACTGTCGTATCAATGCATTCATGTGGTTTCGCCGCATGGCCGCCAAGGCCCTTAACCGTCACATGGAACTGGTCAGCCGCCGCAAAAAACGCCCCAGTACGGATCGCGAAAGATCCAACTTCATGGCCTGGCCAATTGTGCATGCCGTAGACTTCGTCCACGCCGTATTTATCCATAACCCCTTCATCAACCATGACTTTACCGCCACCGCCGCCTTCTTCCGCGGGTTGGAACAGCAACACACATGTGCCGTCAAAATTCCGGGTCTCAGACAGGTATTTCGCAGCGCCCAGCAACATGGATGTGTGACCATCGTGACCACAAGCGTGCATTTTACCCGGGGTTTTGGACGCATATTCAAGACCGGTGTCTTCAAAAATCGGCAGCGCATCCATATCCGCACGCAGGGCGATTGTCTTGCCGGACGTGTTGGTTTTGCCTTTGATCACAGCGACAACGCCGGTCTGCGCCACACCGGTTTCAATGCTGTCTACGCCAAATTCTTTCAGGCGCGCCTCAACAAAGGCAGCAGTTTCATGGCAGTCAAACAGCAGTTCTGGATTCTCGTGAATATGACGGCGCCAGCCGGTGATTTCACTGTGCAGTTCTGCAAATCGGTTCTTAGGAGGCATTTCTCTCATCCTTCAGGTTCAAAGGGTCAGCCTCCTCGACTGACCCGCATTTAAATCAGGTCAGCCAAGCGGCATTCGTCGTTCGGCAAGTTCCACAAACCAGGCACTGCCAAATGGAATGGCCTCGTCGTCAAAATTATATTCTGGGTGGTGGCACATCTGGGTGTCGCCATTGCCAAGGAAGATATAGGCGCCAGGGCGTTCTTCCAGCATATAGGCGAAATCTTCCGATGGCATGATCGGGTCTGTCACATCATCCACGTTCGCGGAAACGGCCCGCGCTGCATCAGCGGCAAAACCTGTCTCGGCCTCGGTGTTGAAGGTCACGGGATAGCCCGGCGTCCATTCAACCTCAGCCACCGCGCCAAAGGCTGACGCCGTATCCATAGCCACGCGTTTGATGCGCTCTTCACAGATCGCACGGTATTCCTTATCCAGCGTGCGCAGTGTGCCTTCCATGACGACTTCATGCGCAATGACATTGCTGGCGGCGCTGTCGGTGTTAAACGTGCCCACGGTCAGGACAACGCGTTTCAGCGGATCAACATTCCGCGCGACAATGCTTTGTAACGTCACAACAATCTGTGCCGCCACGAGGGTTGTATCAATCGCCAACGCAGGTTCTGCCGCATGGCCGCCTTTGCCGGTGACCGTGATTTTAAATTCATCGGATGACGCAAGCAGTGCACCAGGACGGATCGCAAATTCCCCCACGGCAATACCGGGGGCGTTATGCAAACCATAGACTTCCTGAATATTCCAACGGTCCATCATGCCGTCCTGACACATGGCAAGCCCACCTGCCCCGCCTTCTTCGGCGGGCTGGAAGATCAACGCAACGGTGCCGTCAAAATTACGAGTCTCGGCCAAGTATTTCGCAGCGCCCAACAACATCGCCGTATGACCATCATGGCCACAGGCATGCATTTTTCCAGGAACGGTTGAGGCATATTCAACGCCGGTCGCTTCCTCGATCGGCAGCGCATCCATATCGGCGCGCATGCCAATGACGCGACCCTGCGTGTCGGTTTTGCCTTTAATCAGTGCGACAACACCGGTTTTACCGATGCCTTCGTTGATTTCATCCACACCAAATTCGCGAAGGCGTTCCACCACAAAAGCAGCCGTTTCATGCACGTCATACATCAGTTCCGGATGGGCGTGCAGATGGCGACGCCAGCCAGTGATTTCTGCGTGCATCTCAGCGAAGCGATTTTTGACGGGCATCACTGCCTCCTTCTAAACATTGGGTCCGGGAACCATGGGCGCGCCATCAGTGAAACGTGACAGACGGAACCGTGTCAGATCATGCCCCACTTCACGCCCCAACACCATATCCGTAAGAATACGGCCAAACGCCGGGCCTATGCCAAACCCATGACCACACATGCCGGTCGCCACAATCAGGCCTGGCAGTTTTTCCACGTGATCGACGACGGGCACAACATCGGGCAGCACATCAATCATCCCCGCCCAGGCATCCGCAACTTGCACTTCCCCCATATCCGGCCAGACACGATTGAAGGCTTTCACTGTCGCGGCGACTTTCTTCATATCCGGTTTGGGCGACAGAATGCGCATGCGCTCAAACGGCGTTTCATTGGCATCATTCCAGCGTCGCGCCGTGAACAACGCATCGGGGAAATGTTTTGGTGCGGGTGGACGCAGATCAACCTTTAGGTCGCCTCCAAAGGCAAAGGGCAGATACCAACGCAAATGACGCATCAGATCCGGCCCGAAAAACACATCTGCATCGGTTGATGGAGCAAGAGTAAATCCTCCATCAACACGCGCACGCATAGCGAAATCAGAATCCACCGCGCAGGTCTGTGCGGCTCCATCAACTGCATCTGTGGCAAAGGCCGTGTTGCGGACAGACATCTGTGGGATCGACACGCCATGATGGCGCAGAAACAGCGAAGACCAGGCCCCGCCCGCCAGAACCACCTGATCGCAGGCGATTTTTCCAGCCTCGGTGATGACACCCTCGATCTTACCCGCGACCATATCCAGGCCGCGCACCGCGCAACTCTCAATTACCTGCGCCCCTGCTTCACGTGCCAGATCTGCCATCAGGGGCACGGCAACATCCGGTTCGGCTTTCATATCCGTCGGCGTATTCAGCGCACCGATCCATTTGCCTTTTGGGTTCCCCAGGGTCTGATTGATCTGATCTCGATCCAGAATGCGGCTGCTGACGCCGTAGGGTGCCGCCTTGTCCAGCCAATCGCGGTAGAGCCCCAGTTTTTTCTCATCACTGGCAAGATAAGTCACGCCACAGGTCCGCAGCCCCATCGCGCCTTTGCTTTCATCGTCTAAATCCTGCCAGAGGCGTTGTGCTTCTTGCATGATCGGGATCTCATCAAAATCTCGGCCCTGCACCCGGATCCAGCCCCAGTTGCGGCTGGATTGTTCCGCCGCGACCCGGCCTTTTTCCAGCACCACAACCTTCAGCCCGGCCCGCGCGGCATAAAGCGCGGTGGTGATGCCGATAATGCCGCCGCCGATAATGGCCAGATCAACGGCATCCGGCAATGCCCCGCGATAAGGCGCGGGGTCTGGCAGGTGGAAAGGTTTTGTCATTGCAGGCGAACCAGGAGTTTCTCCATGAAATTGACGCCAGCGTTAAATTCAGAAATTTCAATGAATTCATCCGGTTGGTGCGCCTGGGCAATGTCACCGGGGCCACAAACCACGCTTGAATAGCCGCCTTCCTGGAATTGTCCTGCCTCGGTGCCGTAAGACACAACATGGCTGGCATTGTCACCGGTGATCGCACGCACAAGCGTTTCAGCGACACCGTTTTCTTCCGGGCGCAATGGGGGAAGCGAGAAGTCTTCATTCATGATCACGCCTGCATCCGGGTGACGCGCTTTCAGCTCCGCATCCAATGTGTCGATGAACGGCATAAGGCGCGCTTCCCAGTCTTCGCGGCTTTCATCGGCCACAATGCGGAAATCAAGATCAAAACGGCAATCCCCGGCGGTGATATTGCCTGCTGTGCCGCCCTCAATCGTGCCGGAATGCACAGTGGTGAAGGGGGGCTCAAACATGCCCGCCACCGCAGTTGGGGTTTTGGCAGCAAGTTCTGCATTGGTTTCATTGATCCATGACAGGATCTTCGCGCTTTCCAGGATCGCTGACACGCCCGTGTGCATCAGGGATGAATGCACCTCAAACCCTTTCACATGCACATCCCAGCCAAAACCGCCCTTATGGCCGGTCACCGCCTGCATGGTGGAAGGTTCGCCAATGATCGCAGCTTCCGCGCGGGGAATGTCGGTATTTGCCACCATATGCGCGATCATGGGCGGGGCGCCGGTGCAGCCGATTTCTTCGTCATAGGACAGGGCCACCTGCAAAGGTTTGGCAAGTTTGCCCTCCGCATGCAGTTTCGCCGCCTGCCCCATCGCCCAAAGCGCGATGGCATCAAAGCCTTTCATGTCACAGGTGCCACGACCATAATAGCGCCCTTCGCGTTCGGTCACGGTCCAGGGATCGCTTGACCAGTCCTGACCATCCACGGGTACAACATCGGTGTGGCCGGACAAAACAACGCCCCCCGGCGCATCCGGACCAACAGAGGCATAGATCGCGGATTTATTGCCTTCGGGGTTCGGCACGCGGGTGGAAGAAATGCCGTGCGAGGCCAGATAGCTTTCCACCCAGTCGATCAGATCAAGATTGCTGTCGCGGCTGACTGTCGGAAAAGAGATCAGCTTTGTCATGATCTCAAGGGCGGAAAGGTCCATAGTCATCGTCGTTCCATTTTCTTTGTTTTATAGTACATTACACGGACTTCTTTTGTGTCAGGTGATCCGCAATCCGGTTCACACCGGCAATAAGCGCCGCAAGGCCGGCAAACATAAAGAATGTTTGCAGCCCCAAAACAAAACCGTACCGTCGTTCTGCAGCACTGATCGTTTCACCAAATTCGAAGTCTTCTTCGCTCATAATGCCTTGTTCCATGAGCATATTCATTTCGTTTAGTTCGTCTTCATCCAAGAACGCTGAAAGTCCCGGATCACCATCAAACAAGGCAAAATACTCACGACTATCTGCAATGCCAGCGAAAACAGCAAAAACCAGCATAATCAGCGGAAGTCTCGAGAAAAGCCAATTTAATGCTTTTAGTTCCCAGGCGAACACGATCAGTACCAGTCACCCTTCAGGATGAAGTGATCCGGGCCGATCTGGTCATATTCCGACGGGCCTGCGGTGTGGCTGACCGGGAAGATCGGGGATGGAATAGGCTTAAAGTTCAGCTCTTTTCCGATCATTTTGTTTTTCGGATCGGCAACAGGCACCGCTGACATCAAGGATTTGGTATAGGCGTGCTGTGGGTTTTCAAACACCTGCGCGCGCGGGCCAATTTCCACGATCCGCCCCAGATACATCACAGCTGTGATATGGCTGACGCGTTCAACAACCGCCATGTCGTGCGAGATAAACAAGAAAGCCAGGCCCAGTTCGGCCTGCAGTTCCATCATCAGGTTCAGAACCTCGGCCTGCACGGAAACATCCAGCGCAGACACGGCTTCATCCGCGATGATCAGCTTTGGGTTCAGCGCAAGGGCGCGGGCAATCGCCACACGTTGACGCTGGCCACCTGACATTTCATGCGGATACCGGCGCATAAAGGTACGGGGCAATTTCACCCGATCAAAGAGGTTCGCAACGCGATCTTCCAGTTCAGACCCGGAACAGATGTTATAGTTGCGCAGGGGTTCTGCCACCTGATCAAACAGGCGCACCTGTGGGTTCAAGGATGCAAAGGGATCCTGAAAGATCATCTGCATATCGCGCCGTTCCATGCGCATTTCTTCCGGTGAAAGGCTCAGAATATCTTTGCCTTCCATGGTCACAGAACCGGATGTCGGTTCAACCAGGCGCAGGATAGACCGGCCCACTGTGGATTTCCCACAACCGGATTCCCCCACCAAAGACACGGTCTGACCCGCGTTAATGGTGAAACTGACGTCTTCTACCGCGTGCACATTGGCCACGACTTTCTGGATCAATCCCTTTTTCACGGGGAAACGGGTGATCAGGTTTTTCACTTCCAACAGTGGTTCAGGTTCTACCGCCGGGGCCGCAATGGTTTCGGGCGCAGGCTGACCAATCAGACGCATGGGTTCGGGGCGATCTTTGCCCTTCATTTCACCCAGACGTGGGACAGCGGCCAGCAGGGCTTTGGTGTAATCTTCTTTCGGGTTCTCGAAGATTTCTTCAACGGTGCCCTCTTCCACCATGTTGCCACGGAACATCACAAGCACCCGGTCCGCCATCTGGGCCACAACCGCCATGTCATGGGTGATGAAAATCACAGCCATATTGTTTTCGCGCTTCAGCCGGTCGATCAAGGCCAGAATTTCCGCCTGAATGGTCACGTCAAGCGCGGTGGTCGGCTCATCCGCGATCAAAAGCTTGGGTTCACACGCCATGGCGATCGCAATCACCACACGCTGGCGCATACCGCCGGACAGTTCATGGGGGTATTGGTCAAAACGGCGTTCCGGTTCAGGAATGCGCACCTGTTTCAGAAGTTCAATCGCGCGTTCTTTTGCTTCGGCTTTGTTCATGCCTTTGTGAATGCGCAAACCTTCGGTCAGCTGGCGGCCAATTGTGAACACGGGGTTCAGGGCTGTCATCGGCTCCTGGAAGATCATCGCGATCTCATTGCCGCGGATCTGACGCATTAATTCAGAATCAGCATCTTTCACATCAATCTCGCCCGCGTCACCACGATCGAACTTCAGGCTGCCCCCGGCAATTTCGCCGCCACCGAATTCAACAAGGCGCATCAGAGACAGGGACGACACCGATTTTCCCGATCCGGATTCACCAACGATACAAAGGGTTTCGCCCGGTTTTACATTGAATGATACATCTTCCACGCCGACAACAAGCCCGCTGGAGGTTTCAAATTCAACGCGCAGATTCTCGATATCGACAAGCGGCTTATCCAGCATGGATCAGGTACTCCCGGGGTGTGTCTTTTTGTCATTTTCCGGCAAGGCTACGCGCCAGTTCGCCGGGCTGTCAAACAACTATACCAGTGCTGCATGTGCGAATTGGGTCATTCCGCGACTGCGAAAGAATCGGTTTATCCAGTGATTCAACGCGAGCGCTAACAATATTACCTCACGTCAGATGAAACTTTCGTGAGGGCGAACATAGGTCGTCGGGGCCTGAAGTCTCTTTAATTCCTGAACTTCTTTTGGCCATTTGTCGGGAATCCGTTTTAATTTCAGCTTCCGGCTTGCATTTCCCCTTGGGATTGTCTGAACTACGGCCACTTGTCGCAGAATTTTCACGGCCCGAAAAAGGCCAGTTAAGACAACGAAAACTGTCGGCAACACAGACTTTGATTCTGTCCATTATGAACAGGATCACCAACAAGGAGAGAAGTATGAACTTCAAGGCAACCCTTCTGGGCGCTGCAGCTGCTTTTGCGATGGCCCCTGCGGCTATGGCCGAGCGCGGCGCAGACGGCCACGTCAATATCGTATATTGGCAGGCCGCATCCAGCATGAACCCGTATCTGTCAGGCGGCACGAAAGAACTTGAGGCTGCAAGCCTCGTGATCGAACCGCTGGCACGTTACAACCAAGACGGCACAATGGTGCCTTGGCTTGTTGAAGAAATCCCAACCGTTGAAAACGGCGGCGTTTCTGAAGACCTGACATCCATCACATGGACCCTCAAAGAAGGTCTGCTGTGGTCTGATGGGTCCGCACTGACATCCGCTGATGTACGTTTCTCTTGGCAGTACTGTACCACTGAAGGTGGCGGCTGTGCACAAAGCGAAAAATACAACGATGTGACCGATGTTGAAATCATCGATGATCGCACCGTGACTGTACACTTCGGTGTATCCAAGCCATTCCCATACGGTCCGTTTGTTGGCGCTCAGGCTCCGATCATTCAGGCGGCTCAGTTTGCAGACTGTCTCGGTGCAAAAGCACCTGAGTGTACAGATGCGAACTTCCAACCTGTTGGCACCGGCCCGTTCACAGTAACAGAATTCCGTCCGAATGACGTGATTTCCCTGGCTGCGAACCCACATTACCGTGACGCAAGCAAACCAGCTTTTGCAACTGCAACGCTGAAAGGTGGCGGTTCCGCAACTGACGCTGGCCGTGCTGTTCTTGCAACCGGTGAATTCGACTACGCTTGGAACCTCCAGCTGGCACCTGATGTGCTTGCTGAAATGGAATCCGCAGGCAAAGGTACTGTTGTATCTGCATTTGGTACCCTGGTTGAACGCATCATGGTCAACATGACCGATGTTTCTGCTGATCTCGGCGAACGTCGCGGTACTGCAGACAATGCGCACCCGTTCCTGTCAGACATCAACGTGCGTAAAGCGCTGTCCATGGCAATCGATCGCGACCTTCTGGTTGAAATCGGCTACGGCACCGCGGGTCGCCCGACCTGTAACGTTCTGCCAGCACCTGCGATCTACAAATCCACTGCAAACGACGCATGCCTTGTACAAGACATCGCTGCAGCAAACGCTCTGCTGGACGAAGCTGGCTGGGCCATGGGTTCTGACGGTGTTCGTGCGAAAGACGGCGTTCGTCTTTCCATGCTGTACCAAACCTCTACCAACGCTGTTCGCCAGGATTTCCAAGCCCTGATCAAACAGTGGTGGGGCGAAATCGGTGTTGAAACCGAACTGCGCAACATCGACGCGTCTGTGTTCTTCGGCGGCGACCCTGCGTCAAACGACACCTTCCAGAAGTTCTTTGCTGACGTTGAAATGTACGCAAACAACTTTGACGGCACAGACCCTGAGTCATACATGGCGAACTGGGAATGTTCACAGGCACCACGTCCTGAAACACAGTGGCAGGGCAACAACATGCCGCGTTTCTGTTCTGAAGAGTACGACGCACTGGTTGCTGAAATGGCAACAACCGGCGCTCTGGAAGATCGTGCACGTCTTGCAAAAGCAATGAACGACATGCTGATGCAAGAATATGTGATCATCCCTCTCGTGGATCGTGGTCGTGTATCTGCACATTCCAACACTCTGGGTGGCGTTGTGCTGAACACCTGGGACTCTGAACTGTGGAATGCTGCTGACTGGCATCGTGTAGGCGGTTAATTCCGTTCCAGGCAGCATAGCTGCCTGACACCACAGAACGGATTTGCCCCGCCCCGTGCGGGGCAAATCATACCCGGAACGCGCATCCTGAGGCACCTCAATGCTCAACTTTATCATTCGTCGCTCGTTAATATCGGTGCTGACGTTGTTCTTCATCTCCTTCGTCATCTTCATGCTGCTTGCGCTGGCACCAGGTGATCCGACGGCAAGCCTACCATTGTCGATCCCTGCCGAAGTAAAAGCACAAATCCGTGAATCCCTTGGTCTTGGCCAGAACCCGTTCATTCGGTTTACGAAATGGTTCTATGCCTTTTTCTGGGTTGAACCGATGTACACCATCGAACAGCTTACAGGTCTAAACACCTATTGGGATCAACAGCGGATTATCTCATTCCAAAGCCGATCACCGGTCATGGACATCGTCTGGCAGCGTATCCCGCAAACCCTGTGGGTTGTTGGTCTGGGCTACCTGGTTGGCACGCTGATCGCCCTGCCTATTGGGATTATCTC
The DNA here is from genome assembly GCF_049608145.1 of Halocynthiibacter sp. Classification (NCBI taxonomy): domain Bacteria; kingdom Pseudomonadati; phylum Pseudomonadota; class Alphaproteobacteria; order Rhodobacterales; family Paracoccaceae; genus Halocynthiibacter; species Halocynthiibacter sp. Next base: position 11,350 of record NZ_JBMYXF010000014.1, on the reverse strand, counting down.
AGCCTATCGTCAATACAGCTGGTTTGATCAGATCGGTACATTCGTTTCCATGGTGGGTTTCTCTGTTCCGACCTTCTTCACGGGTGTTCTGCTGATTGTGATCTTCTCGGTGAACCTGGGCTGGTTCCCGTCTATCTATGACACAACCCTTGTGGTCGACAGCTGGGCAAACTTTGTCAAACAGGCCAAGCAGATGGTTCTGCCTGTCTCCGTGCTGGCGCTGTATAACGCCGCACAGATCAGCCGTTTCATGCGGGCCTCTATGCTGGACAACCTGAACCAAGATTACGTGCGCACCGCACGCGCAAAGGGCCTTGGCGAAAAAGCCGTGGTTCTGGTGCATGTGCTGCGCAACTCCATGATCCCGGTCGTGACTGTGATTGCATTGGGTGTGCCACAAGTGTTTGGTGGTGCGATCATCACCGAACAAGTGTTTAAGGTGAACGGTCTTGGTCAGCTTCTGATCACGGCCATTCAGGCCAATGACATCCCGATGGTACAAACCCTGACTGTGATCTTCGCTGTTCTGATCATTCTCTTTAACCTGATTGCCGATGTTCTCTACGGCGTGCTTGATCCGAGGATCCGTTATGACTGATAAAACCGTAACCGAACAGGACATCGCCGCAAGCGCATCGCGCAGCCAGTGGTGGGATGTCTGGGCACAGTTCCGCACCCATCGTGGCGCGATGATTGGGGCCTTTGTGTTCCTGCTGATCGTCTTTGGGATCATTCTTGGGCCATGGCTATGGTCGACAGATGCGACCTATATCGACATCCGAGCCAAGAACGCCCGTGCGATTTCATCCTGCCTGTCGCAGGACTGGGGCATGATCATGACCTGCCTGACAGACCCAACGTCTATGAAGGCGGAAACAGGTCTGAAGGTCTATTGGTCCCACCCGCTGGGCACCGATCAGTTGGGCCGTGACAACCTGGCACGTGTGATCAAAGGCGGTCAGGTGTCCTTGGCTGTGGGCGTGACAGCGATGCTTTTGGCATTGTTTGTTGGCACGCTTGTGGGTGTGGTCGCGGGCTATTTCAAAAGGCTTGATGGTCTTTTGATGCGTCTGACGGATCTGTTCCTTGCCCTGCCCCTGCTGCCATTGCTGCTGGTGATGTTTATGCTGTTCCGGGATGCGCTGAATTCAAGCTTTGGTCCGGAAATGGGCGCGTTCATTCTGATGGTATCCGCCATCGGGATCACAAGCTGGATGCCCACCGCACGTATCGTACGCGGGGATGTGCTGGCGCTGAAAGAACGTGAATTTGTTCTGGCGGCTCGGTCTATCGGGACAACCAACAGCAAGATGATCATGCGCCATGTGCTGCCAAACGTCATGTCACCGATCATGGTGTCAGCCACTTTGGGCATTGCCAATGCGATCATCACCGAAAGTGCGCTGTCCTTCCTGGGACTTGGCTTTCCGCCAGATTTCCCGACATGGGGGCGCCTGCTCTATGATAGCACGGACTTCCTGGTCAGCTATCCGGAACGCGTTGTGTACCCGGGCCTGGCGATCTCTCTGACCGTGCTTTCCGTGAACTATATCGGGGATGGTCTACGGGATGCTCTGGATCCACGGATCCGCGGTCGCTGATCTGACAACAAACTGAAACAGGAACGGCCCGGCAGAAATGCACGGGCCGTTTTAATTTGGCCCGCCTTTGCGTTGCGCCACCTTTGCCGCCGCCCCCTGCCCCAATGAAAGCACGCATAAAAGCATCGGGACACATCTGGATTTGACCTTTGGGATCGACCTATGGATCGGCGCAGTTTGCCTTATGCAGATCTGACAACAAGCAGTACCCGTTCTTGTCGCAAACCAACAAAAACTAGAACCGCTTTAATGCACCGCGTTTCTGATCCGCCGCACCGTCAGCCAAACTGCGGCGATCACCGGTGGGATCAAGAGGGCTGTCAGCGTGGCTTTGTCCAACCCGCCAGCTTTGGCCAGGGGATAAGTTGCGTAGCTTGCAAGATTGACCGCATAGTAACTGATCGCCACCACCGACAGACCTTCGACAGTTTTTTGCAGGTGAAGCTGCTGGTCTGCGCGGCGATCCATGCTTTCAAGCAGCTGTTGGTTCTGGGCAGATCGTTCAACTTCCACCCGGGTGCGCAACAGTTCTGCAGCCCGAAACGCACGCGCCGAAATATTCTGAAGCTGTGCTTCGACCGCTTCTGTTGTACGCATGGTGGGCTCAAACCGACGTGACATGAATTCTTCAAACGTCTGACGCCCGCCAAGACGACGTTCCCGCAGCACCGCAATTTTGTCAGCGACCAGCGTGCTATAGGCCCGGGTGCCGGAAAAACGAAACGCTGTCTGGGCAGAGATCGCTTCAAGTTCCGCCGTCAGTGGCAACAATGCAGCAAGCACGGCTTCGGGTTCAGCGCCGCTCATCCGGTCAATCAGACGGTTCAGGCGCATATCAATGCTGCCCAATTCACGCGATACATCTTTTGCACGCCGATAGCCCAGCATCGACATGGCCTTATAGGTTTCGATTTCGCAGATACGTTGGACAATACGCCCGATCCGTTGCGCCCCGGTCTGAGGGGCCGCAATCACCCGAAACTGCATCTGACCCTTGGCATCAATACGGAAATCCCCCGCGATCAAGGCAGCCCCATCCAGAACATTACTGGCCGCGAGACTTTCCGGCACAAAATCATCTTTCAGAATGCGGGCAAGTTCGGCCTTATCCGTGGGTTTTGCCGTCACCCGGATCATCGCCGAGGTCAACCGCACACCCGGCATATCCGCAAGCCAATCCGTTGGAAACAAATCCAACCCATCCCCCTGAGGCACACGACCTTCTGTGAACAACGTATAGCTGACGAATTCTGTGTGGCTTTCCCATTTGATCCGATGTTGCCCCAACCGACCGGAATAGTGCGTGGCTCCAGGACGTGGATGATCTGCCCCAAAATGATCCAGCAGCGCCAGAAGATGGGCAAAATCTGCACCCCGGTCACGACGCGCCGCATCCGCCGGGCGTTTCACCGCCAGATAGATCGCACAGGCCCCCACACCAAGGGTCGGGAAGGGTCGCGCGTGCAACTCATTGGTCAGCGCGTAGCGCTCTTTATGGTCCGAAATCGCGTTCATTCTGCTGTCCTGCCCTAATCCCCGGATCGCTCCTTAGGCGGACGCTAAACTGCAAAATCCAACTTCGTAAAGATAAATTTGTATATTTTTCAATATGTTACAGAATACCAATGTATACCGCACATTTTTCTGGCACCTCAGGAAACCGGCATAACTGTGCCCTGGGCAATTGCGCAGATTTTTTCTTCCCCATTTTCAACGGCATAGACTTTTGCTTCGCACACGGCCTGTCGTTTGCCATGGCTTAAAACCTGTGCACGCGCGATTAAAACTGCGCCTTTTGCCGGGCGGGTGTAGTTGATCTTCATTTCAAGCGTGAGCACATCACCCAGCCTAGATCCTGCTGCAAAGGTCAGACAATTGTCCGCAAGATAGCTGACAACGCCGCCATGGGCGAATCCATGTTGCTGTTTGTGATCATCGCGCAGGGGCAGCCGGATTTCAGCTTTCCCCTCGCCCAATTCTGTCAGCTCTGCCCCTAAGGCCTGGCTGAAAGGTTGCATGGCCAGGATCGCCTGACCCATTTTAAGAATATCTGTCATTCACTCATCCTGCCTGCGCCCTGCCCGATGTCAAAGCTGACGTCAGGGCAGCAACTGATCAAATGAAATCAGATCTCATCCCAGAAATGGCCAGGCATATCATGCAATAATTGCGCTGCTTTGTCATCGACCCAGTCCTGACGTTCATCGGCTGACCATTCGGCAAATCCGGGTTCTTCACGCAGTAACAAACGCGCTTTGCCCAGGGCCTGTTGATATTTCAGCTGTTCCACCGGCGCATCAGGCACAATCGCATAGACAAAACGCCCCCCCATGGCTTTTGCCAATTGGTCCATCTGCTTCAAAGACACCGCACCTTCTTTTTCACTGCGCTCAGCCTGATAGACCGCATTTCGACTGACACCTTTGCGATGGGCCACCTGTTCCGCAGACATGCCAAGAGCTAGGCGCATCGTGGCAATCCAGCCTTTCTCCGGCGATTGTACCTCAGCCAGGCGGTCGGCACTGCGATCCAGTATCCGGGCCAGACGACGGCGTTCAATGAAATCTGGCATATTGCCCTCATTTCTTACATGTGCCTAAATAAAGCTACATGTATTCACAGGAAAATCAATGTATTTTCTAGATTTTTGAATATTTTGCATATATATACCTACACAAATTAAAATTCATACCTATATATAATGTGAAAGGAAAACTATGATCGACACATTTCTCGCCCCACATTCCTGGCCGTTTGCCATTGCCTTGGCTGTCGTCGCCGGCTTGTTTATCCTGGAAATTCTGATGTCCCTGCTGGGTGCAACAGTTCTGGGCATGGGCGGTGAAGGGCCGGATATTGACGTGGATGCAGATTTTGATCTGTCTGTGGACACGGATTTTGATATGGACATCGATCTGGATGCAGATATCGACATTGATGCTGCGGATATGCCAGCGGGCCCCTCAGGCATACTTGGGTGGCTAGGTATACAGGATGTGCCCTTCCTGATTTGGCTGGTTTCCTTTCTAACCATGTTTGGCCTGTCGGGTCTGATCCTTCAGACCGTGATGACCAATATGTTCACTGTACCGCTGTTCACCTCATTGGCGGTTGTAATTGCAGTGTTTCCGGCCTTGGCCGTGACCCGCGTGATTGCAAACCAGGTGGCGCTGATCATGCCTAAAACAGAAACCACTGCCATGCGCACACGGTATCTGGGCGGGCATAACGGCACCATCACACAGGGCACAGCCATGCGGGGAAAACCCGCTGAAATAAAGATCAAAGACCGGCATGGAAATCTGCATTATTTGCGGGTAGAGCCCCTGGAAGACGACGCTGTCTTTCCGCAGGGCAGTGATGTCACGCTGATCAGAAAACGCGGCGATAAGTTTTTCGTCATCTGATTTGCGGGTTCCGGTTATAAATTTAACGTTAAAACAAGGAGTTCTTATGGACTTTACATCAATCGCAATCATTGCGGGTTCTATCGTTGGCCTGCTGTTCTTTATCGGCATGATCATGGCCCGGCTTTACAAACGCGCCACACGTGAAATGAGCCTGGTGAAAACCGGTTCAGGCGGCCGCAAAGTTATTATGGATGGCGGTACAATCGTTGTGCCCTTCCTGCATGAAATTTCCAAAGTGAACATGAAGACACTGCGCCTGGAAGTGGCGCGCGTGAATGAACAATCACTGATCACCAAAGACCGGATGCGCGTTGACGTTGGCGTTGAATTCTACGTCTCTGTAAATGCCACCGAAGACGGTATTTCCCGCGCGGCGCAAACCTTGGGTGACCGGACATTCCACGTGGATCAACTGCGCGAAATGATTGAAGGTAAGCTTGTGGATGGTCTGCGTGCCGTTGCCGCCCAGATGACCATGGATGAGTTGCATGAAAACCGCGCAAGCTTTGTTCAGGAAGTGCAGAACGCGATTTCCGAAGACCTTCTGAAAAACGGTCTGGAACTGGAAGCGGTGTCTTTGACAGCCCTTGACCAGACACCGTTTGAATCGCTGGACGAAAACAACGCGTTTAACGCTGTTGGTATGCAAAAACTGGCCGCTGTGATTGCAACATCCCGCAAGCAACGTGCTGAAATCACTGCAGAAGCTGACGTCGCTGTGGCCCAGTCTGAAATGGAAGCTGAGAAGCGTAAATATCAGATTGATCGCGAACAACAGCAGGCCCACATCGCCCAGATTGAAGAAATTCAGTCCCTGCAGGCCAGCCAGGAAGCCGCCATTGCGCGCAGCCAGGAAGCCTCTGACCAAGCGAAAGAACAGGCCCGCATTGAACGCGAACGTGCGGTGCGTACATCTGAGATTGAGCGCGAACGTACCATTTCCGAGGCGGAAATCGTCAAGGAACGTGCTATTCGTGAAACTGAAATCGCCAAGGAACGCACCATTCGCGAAGCTGAAATTGCAAATGAACATAAGTTGCGTGAAGCTGAGATTGCGAAAGAACGTGAATTGGCTGTTGCGGATCAGGACCGTCAGATCATCATTGCCCGCAAGTCCGAAGAAGAAAGCCAAGCAAGTGCGTCAGCAGATATCGCACGCGCAGAAGCCGCCAAAGCGGAAGAATCTGTGAACACAACCCGTGCCGTTGCCGAGGCTGAACGCCGCAAGCAGATCACATTGATCCAGGCACAGGAAGACGCGGAACGTCAGGCCACCGCTGTGCGTCTGTCTGCCGAGGCCGAGAAAGAGGCTGCCAGTGACCGTGCGGCGGCGAAACTGGAAGAAGCACAGGCCGACGCGAATGCGATCACTGTACGTGCAGAGGCAAAGAAAACCGACCTGCTGGCAACCGCAGAAGGTCAGACTGCGATTGCCAATTCTGAAAACGAGCTGAGCCAGGAAATCATCGCAATGAAAATCCGTCTGGCCCAACTCGAAGCCATGCCTGGTATCATCGCCGAGATGGTGAAACCGGCTGAAAAGATCGACAGCATCAAGATCCATCAGGTGACTGGCATGGGCAATGGTGGCACCGGCGGTTCTGGCGACGCAGCTTCGACCGGCGGCACGCCCGTGAACCAGGCGCTGGATTCAGTTCTGGGCATGGCGCTGCAAATGCCTGCCATGCAGGCCCTTGGTAAGGAACTGGGTGTCAGTCTTGAAAATGGCATCGCTGGCGTAGCCAATGACGCGCTAGATGTCACACCAGAGGCCGAAAGCAAGAAGTAATACCGTCTAGAATGAAGGGGCCCTACCCCGCATAAGACACAAAAAGGCCCGCATCACTGCGGGCCTGTTTTGTTCAGATACCTGAAACTCAAAAGTACTCTTCCAGAGTATAGATATTATAAAACACCAATTCCAACGCCCGTAACTCTGTCAGCCTCTCAACGGGTATCAGCATCAATCCGTAGCCATCTGATCCATTGCTTAAAATCACCAGTTCCCGTCCACGGGCACGAATAAATTCGTGTAATTCCTTATATCCACCGTCATACATATTGCCCTCAGTCGCATAGATATTATTGCGCCAGTCCGGCTCAATGATATCAAGAATGGACGCGCGTTCCACTTCTGTAAGCGGTTCAACATCGCTTCGGCGAAAGATATTCTGAAGACTTGCCAACCCGCCCTGTGGATCAAGCAGATATCGCATATCCTGCTTCCAATCGATCCACAGCATAATTTCGTGCTCATACAGGAACGCATCAATATATTCCCAATCCTCCACATCCTCCCCCCAAAGAGCTTTGCGATCGCAATAGATATCCTGAAACTGGGCAAAAGTTCCGGTTTCACTTATCTCAAGCAAACGGGTGAAGGGCATAAACTGTGCTGGGGTAACGCAGGCGTTCGCTGATGCGCCAGCGGGTGTGACCAAAAGTGCAGTCAATCCGGTGATTAGGTTTCGTAACATATTTTCTGAACTCACTCATAAAAAAACGGCCCCGAAGGGCCGCTTTTTATTACTAATTTAGCTGATCATTGTCAGCAACTGATCAAGGCTTGCTTTCGCATCACCATAGAACATCCGCGTATTCTCTTTAAAGAACAGAGGGTTCTCGATGCCGGAATAACCGGTGCCCTGGCCACGCTTAGACACGAACACCTGTTTCGCTTTCCAGCACTCCAGAACCGGCATCCCCGCGATGGGGCTGTTCGGATCGTCTTGGGCGGCTGGGTTCACGATGTCATTGGACCCGATCACAATCGCCACGTCGGTTTCAGGGAAATCATCATTGATCTCATCCATCTCCATCACGATGTCATAGGGCACTTTGGCTTCCGCCAGCAGCACGTTCATATGGCCAGGCAGACGTCCCGCAACCGGGTGGATCGCAAAGCGCACGGTCTTGCCTTTGGCGCGCAGACGGCGGGTCAGTTCAGCCACATTCTGCTGTGCCTGGGCCACCGCCATACCGTAACCAGGGATGATCACAACGCTGTCAGCTTCTTCCAAAGCGCTGGCCACGCCATCCGCTTCGATCGCGATCTGTTCGCCTTCGACCTCCATCGCAGGGCCGGTTGTTTCACCGAAACCACCAAGGATCACAGAAACGAAAGACCGGTTCATCGCCTTACACATAATGTAAGACAGGATCGCCCCGCTTGAGCCAACCAGCGCGCCCACAACGATCAACAGATCATTGCCAAGACTGAAACCAATCGCCGCCGCAGCCCAACCGGAATAGGAGTTCAACATCGACACAACAACCGGCATATCCGCGCCGCCAATGCCCATGATCAGGTGGTAGCCAATGAACAGCGCCGCCAAAGTCATCAGGAACAGCGGGAAGAAACCACCCGTGTTGCAATACCAGATCAGCGTCAGCAAGCTAAGGCCCGCAGCACCGGCATTCAGCATGTGTCCACCAGGCAGTTTTTCCGCCTTAGAATTCACCTTGCCCGCCAATTTTCCATAAGCAATCACGGAACCAGTGAAGGTCACCGCACCGATAAAGACGCCGAGGAACAGCTCAACGCGTAGGATAGCGATCTCAACTGGAGACTTATGTGCCACCAATGCCGGGAAAACCCCGTGGGTTTCTGCGGTTATACCCGAAGCGCCTGAAATGCCCTCGACATATCCAATGGTGAAATGCGCGTTCAGCCCGATGAACACCGCTGCCAGACCAACAAGCGAATGCATCGCGGCCACCAGTTCGGGCATCTGTGTCATCTGCACTTTATTGGCCAATTGCCAGCCAATCACTGCCCCACCGGCAATCAAAACGACCGACAGCAACCACAGACCGGAGCCAGGCCCGACAAGGGTTGCAAAGACCGCAAGCCCCATGCCGACGATGCCATACCAGATCGCGCGTTTGGCGCTTTCCTGGCTAGAAAGCCCCCCAAGGGAGAGAATAAAAAGAACCGCTGCGACAACGTAAGCCGCTGTTGTAAAACCGTAATCCATTTATCCGGCCCCCTTAAGATTTCTGGAACATGGCGAGCATACGCCGTGTCACCATGAAGCCACCGAAAATGTTGATCCCGGTCATAAACACCGCAAGGGCTGACAGCAGGATCACCAGGAAAGATCCCGATCCGATCTGCATCAATGCGCCCAAAATCACGATGGAAGAAATCGCATTTGTCACCGCCATCAAAGGTGTGTGCAAGCTGTGCGCCACGCCCCAGATCACCTGGAAGCCGATGAAAACAGACAGAACAAAGACGATGAAATGCTGCATAAAGCTGGCCGGAGCCACAAGACCAACAGCCAAAAGCAACGCTCCGCCAACAGCCAGCAAAGTGACCTGATTGCGGGTTTCTTTTTTGAAAGCTTCGACTTCTGCTGCACGCTTTTCCTCGGCCGTCAGCTCTGGCGCCACCTCTTTGGGTTTCGCCGCAATCGCCTGCACCTTTGGTGGGGGCGGTGGGAAGGTGATTTCACCTTCAAAGGCCACGGTCGCACCACGGATCACATCATCTTCCATGTCGTGATTGATCTGGCCGTCCTTTTCAGGGGTCAGATCGGTCATCATGTGGCGAATGTTGGTGGCATAAAGGGTCGACGCCTGCGCTGCCATGCGTGACGGGAAATCGGTATAGCCCACAATGGTCACACCATTGTCGGTGACGATTTTCTCATCCATCACGGTCAATTTACAGTTGCCACCTTTTTCCGCCGCCAAGTCGACGATCACGGAACCGGGTTTCATTGCCTGAACCATATCTTCGGTCCAAAGCTCTGGCGCTTCGCGGTTCGGGATCAAGGCCGTGGTGATGACGATGTCAACTTCTGGTGCCAGTTCACGGAATTTCGCAAGCTGGGCTTCGCGGAATTCAGGGGAAGACACGGATGCATATCCGCCCGAGGTCGCGCCATCCGCCTGTTCTTCCTCAAAGTCGAGGTAAACAAATTCAGCGCCCATGGATTCAACTTGTTCCGCAACTTCCGGGCGCACGTCAAAGGCCAATGTGATCGCCCCAAGACTGGTCGAGGTGCCAATCGCAGCCAAACCCGCAACGCCCGCGCCGACAACCAGAACCTTCGCAGGTGGAACCTTACCCGCCGCCGTGATCTGACCTGTGAAGAAGCGGCCAAAATTATTACCCGCTTCAATCACCGCACGATACCCGGCGATATTCGCCATGGATGACAGCGCATCCATCTTTTGCGCGCGCGAAATACGGGGCACCATTTCCATGGCGATGACGTTTGCACCCTTGGCTTTCGCCGCTTCCATACCCTCGTCGTTCGCCGCAGGGTTAAAGAAGGAAATCAGCGTCTGGTCTTTGCGCAGGCGTTTCAACTCCGTCGCGTCGGGTTGACGGACCTTCGCCACGATATCGCAGGCTTTAAACAGCGCCGCGCCGGTTTTCAGAACCTCAACGCCTGCGTCCTTATACATCGCGTTGGAAAAACCCGCAGCTTCGCCCGCGCCGCTTTCAATCGCGCAGTCATAGCCGAGCTTCTGTAATTGTTTTGCCGAATCCGGCGTCATTGCAACGCGCGCCTCACCGGCAAATGTTTCCTTTGGTGCCCCGATTTTCAAACCTGTTCCCCTGTTCATGCTACTTTTCGGAAAAATCATCTCTGCGACAAGATAGTTACCCACAGCGACATTTTTCAGTCCCGGCATGCTTAACGTGGGTAACAATATTTCACAACAGCCTGACACAACCGTGATGTTATTTCGTCGCGCATTTTTGCGGGGAATTTTGTCGCATTTTCCGCAGATGCCAAAAGTATGCAATTGCATACCCAAACACCCCTTACCCGGGCCTCACATTTTGTGAATTTGCCTTCAAGAATATTGAAGAAATTCGCTCTGCACAGCCGACAGGTAAATGTTGAAATCCCCTTCTGTATGACCACACAGATCGCAAGACTGGCTAAATGCAGTATCAAGTTTTGCTGGGGCTTGCTTTTTGACCCTGCTGAATGCTTTATGCATGAAGTAAATTCCAAACCGGAGAGCCCCATGCCCGATTTCGCCACCACCAAAGCGATGTTCCACATTCCTGAAGGCATGATTTACCTAGATGGGAATTCGCTGGGCGCGATGCCCTGGGCCACTGCGGCCAAAGTTGAACGCACCATCACCGATGAATGGGGCGACATGCTGATCACTGGCTGGAACAAAGCCGGTTGGATGGCGAAACCCACCGACATCGGCGACCGTATCGGACGGCTGATCGGGGCTGAAAAAGGTTCTGTCGTGATGGGCGACACATTGTCGATCAAGGTCTATCAGGCCGTCGCATCCGCGCTTGAAATGAACCCCGGCCGCAAGGTGGTTCTGTCAGACAATGGCAACTTCCCGACAGAT
>NZ_JBMYXF010000013.1:0-64016 GCF_049608145.1 Halocynthiibacter sp. | reverse complement strand
CCTTGCGATGTGTTAATCTTCCAAAACCACCAAGGCGTGGCGTTTTTTCCCGGCAGACAGTTTGATTGGCGCAGTCAGATCAGATGCCTGAATAACAATCCCAGTGCTTTCAATCGCTTCATCATTCATCTTTGCGCCATTCTCACCGATCAGACGTTTCGCATCTTTGCCGGACTTTGCGAGGCCAGATTTCACGATCAGTTGCACAATGGAAATACCGTCCCCAATATCGGCAACAGACAGGGTCAGCGTCGGAAGATCATCGCCGCGCCCGCCTTTTTCAAAGACTTCCCGCGCGGTGGCTTCCGCAGCGATTGCAGCGTCCGCACCATGGGCCAGCGTGGTGACGGCGTTTGCCAGAATGATCTTTGCATCATTGATGTCCGACCCTTCCAACGCACCAAGACGGTCACATTCCTCCACCGGCATTTCTGTGTACAGCTTCAGGAAACGGCCAACGTCCGCATCCGTGGTGTTGCGCCAGAACTGCCAGAATTCGTAAGGCGAACGCATATCTGCATTCAGCCAGACAGCCCCGTCCTGACTTTTGCCCATTTTCTTACCATCTGATGTGGTCAAAAGCGGCGAAGTCAGGCCGAAAATTTGGTTGTTCAACACGCGGCGGGTCAGGTCGATCCCGTTAACGATATTGCCCCATTGATCCGATCCGCCCATTTGCAACAGACAACCGTAGCGGCGGTTCAGTTCAAGGAAATCATAGGCCTGAAGGATCATGTAGTTAAACTCAAGGAAGCTCAAGCTTTGTTCGCGATCCAGACGCGACTTAACACTTTCAAAGGCCAGCATACGGTTGACGGAAAAATGGCGGCCAATATCACGCAGGAATTCAAGATAGTTCAGACCATCCAGCCATTCCGCATTGTTTACCATTTTTGCATCAGTCGCGCCGTCACCAAAAGTCACGTAGGAACTGAACGCTTGTTTAATGCCTGCAATATTGTCATCGATCTGATCTGGGGTCAGCAGGGGGCGTTCATCCGCGCGGAAAGACGGATCGCCGACTTTTGTCGTGCCGCCGCCCATCAGAACAATCGGCTTATGGCCCGTTTTTTGCAGCCAGCGCAGCATCATAATCTGGATCAGTGATCCGACATGCAAAGATTTTGCAGTCGCGTCAAAGCCGATATAGGCCGGAACAACCCCTGCAACAAAAGCGTCGTCAAGCGCCTGATAGTCGGTGCAGTCAGCCAGAAAGCCGCGCTCGATCATCACTCGCATAAAGTCAGATTTGGGGTGCCATTTCATCGGTTTTTCATCCATAGAATTCTAAATGTCCCCCGGATATACCGGGGCAGGGTCAAAAGGGAAAGCCAATGTTGAACAAGGACGCAATCTGGTCGCTGGGTGCGATGTCTGGAACCTCGCTGGATGGGATCGATGCGGCACTTGTGCAAACAGATGGGCATGAAATTCTTGAATTCGGCAAAACGGCCTATCGCCCCTGGTCTGATCAGGAACGCGCGACCATTGCGTCGGGGTTTGGTCATTGGCAGGGCGACCCGGGCATCGAAGATCTGTCTGAAATGATCGAAACCGCCCATGCCGAAGTTCTCTCGCCCTTTGGGGATGCGGAGCTGATTGGATTTCATGGTCAAACCCTGGCCCATGACCCCGACAACGGGCGCACGCATCAATGTGGCAATGGTCAGGTCCTTGCCGAGGTTCTGAACACCCCTGTGGTTTGGGATTTCCGCACCGCGGATATGGAAATGGGCGGGCAGGGCGCGCCGCTTGCGCCGTTTTTTCATTTTGCCTGTGCCAAGCTGATTGATGCCCAACGCCCCATTGCCTTTTTGAATTTGGGTGGCGTGGGCAATCTGACCTGGGTTGATCCGTCAAAGACACGCCCTGAAGAAGACGGTGCATTGCTGGCCTTTGATACCGGCCCCGCAAACGCGCCGATCAATGATCTGATGTATTCTCGGCGCGGTCTGGCCTTTGATGAAGATGGTGCGTTGGCATCTGAAGGCGAAGTGGATGAAGGTCTGGTCGAAGATTTCTTGCAATATGATTATTTTTTCCGTGAACCACCCAAATCACTGGATCGAAACGATTTTCCAAACCTTTTGGAGATGGTGGAAACCCTAGACGATGCAGATGCCTGTGCCACTCTGACAGCGATTGCTGCTGCATCAGCCGCGCGCGGCCTGCGCCATTGTCCGGTCATGCCCGAAGGTGTTCTGGTGACTGGGGGCGGGCGTAAAAACCCGGAACTGATGTCTATGCTGGCGTTGTTGATGGATTGTCCCGTGGCACCAGTTGAAGATGCCGGGCTTGATGGCGACATGCTGGAAGCCCAGGCGTTTGCTTATCTGGCTGTACGCATCAAACATGGATTGCCGACCTCTGCCGCGGGCACTACAGGCACACATACCCCGGTTGTCGGGGGGCGCCTGGCCAAGCCCGGTGTGATCCGTCGCTGATGTGTTCCATCCTGTGCGCCGAATTTCTTTGATATCTGATGCGTTTCCCGACAAGATGACGGAAATCCTACCGGAGAGACCATGAATTTCAGAAAAATCCAATTTGCCTGCTTCGTAATGTCTTTGGGATTGTTTGCCTTGCCGCTCTCCGCCCGTGATCTGAATTTAGGCGGCGGACATGAGAAATACGCGCAGGAACATGCCTTTACAGCGGACGTGTTGTGGGACCTGAACAAACAATCGATCCTGGTGGATCTGGAATACTGTGGTTTTATCTATCGCGAAAACGGTGAATTGCGCGCCACAAAGCCTGAAAAGGGCGGGGCGGCCAGTTGCCTTCCGATTCTGCCACAGGGTGATGTTGAGATATTCGCAAGCTATCACACCCATGCGGCCTTTGATCCGGCCAGTTTTAACGAATACCCTTCAGTCCAAGATATGGAAGGGGATTTTTCCCGGTTTGAGAACGGCTATATTTCGACCCCCGGGGGCCGTCTGTGGTTCGTTGACAACCACAAACGTCGCGCGCGCCAGCTGTGCGGCTATCGCTGTATGCCATTTGACAGCCGCTATCGCGAAACGCCGGGCAAAGAAGCCCGCTTTCAGGTGACGATTGATCAGTTGAATGTTATTTTCAATCAGGGCATCGAGTATTAACCCGGAATGTGAAACCCTTCGGGCGCCAGATCAAACCCTTCAAATTGAAAACCCGGTGATACGGTACAGCCGACAAGTGTCCAGTCGCCGGTCGTTTCCGCAGCCTGCCAGTGATGTTCAGGGACAATCAGCTGGGGCATTTGCCCGGCCATGACATCCGGTCCCAGTATATCCTGCTGCGCGGGGCCCGCTTCGGTTTCGGCCCGATGCAGGATCAAAGGCGCACCGGCGTAGTAATGCCAGATTTCTACCGCATCGACCCTATGCCAATGACTGCGCTCGCCCTCTGCCAGCAAAAAGAAAATACAGGTCCCCGCCGCACGTTCACCTTCAGATGCATCCGCAATCCAGGTCTGCCGGTAATGCCCGCCTTCGGGATGCGGGGTGAGGTTAAGCTGTTTGATAAGATCTGTGGCAGTGGTCATTAGCATTACCAGTCCCTAAACTCGAGGATATTGTCCATGGGTTCATAGCTGACACCACTATCACCATGGTCAATAACATCTTCATTATGGCTTAACCTGCTAAGCCACTCCTGTTTGGCGCTTTGGTTTGCGTCGGCACTGCCCTTGTCCCGAACGACAACGCGTTTAGAAACTTTAGCACCACGCAGCAATTCGTTCAGGTGCTCATCCCCACCACCGTAGCCAAATAAGATCACCTCACTAGCTTCATCCAAAGCTGTTTTTAGCATTTCCCAGTACATCGTCAGAATGTCTGATCGATCAATGAGGTGTCTCTTAAGCCGACCGTCAGATAAGATGATGTGTCGCGCATTTCCGGGTGCCTGGGTGCTAAGTTGTCTACGCAATATCTTTTTCCCTGGCGTTCCCGTGAACAAAGGAGAGCCATGTAAATGAAGATAGTACCCAAAAGTTCTGTTAAACTGACGTTCAAAGTTATTTTTATCAAACCCGTTTCGCTCTAGGTAGCCGTCAACAAGTGAACCTGAGTAGCCATTACATATTCGGTGGATTTTGCTTCCCACTTCATAATACTCGTTGAATGCAGAGTACAGTAGGGTGTCATAATTCAGTGTAGCAACGTGGGATTTGCTCTTGTCTAAAAACGGGATAAATGAATTGTAGAATGATTTTAGGCGTATATCATTTTCGAACTGTTCAGAATTTTTGTTGAGTTGTTGAGCTACATTATAGACATATTTCCCGATTGCTTCTGGGTATTTTAGCGCGTTAGCCGTGAACCACTCGTCTTGCTTATTATTCTCAACAATACCGGTAATTAGCTCATGCGCAAATTGCGCAAGTTGTGCGGGCATCAGGCGGTCCTCACTTGTCGGGCCAGTTTCTTCGATCCCCTCGATACAACTTGCGATTAGCGTTCTCTCGGCATCGTTCAGGTCATTGTTCCAAACTTCTGGCATAACGTGCTGCAGTGAAAAATGCTCTGGCGAAAGTGCCATACCAAGCCCGTTACCAATGATAATCAGCTTACGACTCATAAATTCCTCCAATAAAAAAAGCCCCGCCAGAATGGCAGGGCTTTGAAATCGTGCAAGGGCTGATATCAGCGCAGGATGGATTTTCCGGCGTAGGCGGCTGTGTCGCCGAGCATTTCCTCGATACGGATCAACTGGTTGTATTTCGCCAACCGGTCAGACCGTGCCAAGGATCCAGTTTTGATCTGGCCACAGTTGGTTGCAACCGCAAGATCGGCAATTGTTGCGTCTTCGGTTTCACCAGAACGGTGGCTCATCACACAGGTCATGCGGTTGCGATGCGCCATTTCCACGGCGGTCAGGCTTTCGGTCAGGGTGCCGATCTGGTTTACTTTCACCAAAAGCGAGTTCGCACAGCCTTTTTCAATGCCATCGGCCAGACGGGTTGGGTTGGTCACGAACAGATCGTCGCCGACCAATTGTACCTTGCCACCCAGTTCATCGGTCAGCATCTTCCAGCCGTCCCAGTCGTCTTCATCCATACCGTCTTCGATGGACAGGATCGGATAATCTTTTACGAGAGCAGAGAGATAAGCGACGTTTTCTTCGCTGCTCAGGGATAGACCTTCGCCGGAGATTTCATATTTGCCGTTTTTGTAGTATTCAGTTGCCGCACAATCCAGCGCCAGCATGATGTCGTCACCCGGGGTGTAGCCCGCTTTTTCGATGGAACGCAGAACGAAATCAAGTGCTTCGCGGGTCGATGCGATGTTGGGTGCGAAACCGCCTTCATCCCCAATGCCCGTGGACAGACCTGCGGCGGACAGTTCACCTTTCAGCGTGTGGAAGATTTCAGCGCCCATACGCACGGCGTCACGGATGTTACCGGCAGAGACCGGCATGATCATGAATTCCTGAATGTCGATCGGGTTGTCCGCATGTTCGCCACCGTTGATGATGTTCATCATAGGGACCGGCAGAACACGTGCCTGTGTGCCACCAACATAGCGATACAAAGGCTGCATTGAGAAATCAGCAGCAGCTTTGGCCGCGGCCAGAGACACGCCAAGGATTGCGTTTGCGCCAAGGCGGGCTTTGTTATCTGTGCCGTCAAGCTGGATCATCGCCGCGTCAATGGCGGTTTGATCGGTCACGTCAAAGCCAACCAGCATATCGGCGATTTCACCGTTTACAGATTCAACTGCGCCCAAAACACCTTTGCCTTTGTAACGGTTTTTGTCGCCGTCACGCATTTCATTGGCTTCCCATGCCCCGGTAGACGCACCAGAAGGCACAGCCGCACGGCCCATCACGCCATCTTCAAGCACAACGTCAACTTCAACGGTCGGGTTGCCCCGGCTGTCCAGAATTTCGCGGGCGTGGATATCGTAGATCGTGCTCATCAGAGGCTCCTCAGCGGCAATAAAGTTGGCGACTGTGTAGGACAGCAAAAGGGGGATTGCCAGTGCTTTCCCGCCTTTTGCAGAGTGTTTGCGCTAAAGCTGACAGCGGTTCAGAGATCTTCCGGTGGCACCCGGCTTTCCAACACCCGGCGTTCCCGCAGGATCACATAAATGCCGGATCCCAAAATGATTGCGGAACCAACAAGTGTCCATGTGTCGGGGATTTCATCAAAGATGAAATAGCCAAGGATGATGGAAAACAGCAGGCGAGAATAGCGGAACGGGGCAAGTGCAGAGGCTTCGCCCATGCGCATGGCGGTGACAATCAGGTAATAACCGATCGTACCAAAGGCCACACAGGCGAGAAACAGACCCGCCTGATAAGGGGTGGGCATGACGGGTGCACCCAGAAAAACAGACAGGATAATTCCTGCGGGAATGACCGCAAAGAACCCCCAAAAGGACACGGCAACAGAAGGTGTGCCCGCAGGCAGGCGACGGGTGGCAAGATCACGCCCCGCCAGAACCACGGCGGCAGCAACAGCCAAAAGGGCTGCGGGCTGGAACCCCTCAAAGCCGGGGCGGATGATGACGAGAACACCAAAAAGGCCGATGAAAATCGCACTCCAGCGGCGCCACCCCACCTGTTCGCCCAGCAAAAACGCCGCACCAATGGTGACGATCAGGGATGTGGTCTGTAAAAGTGCACCCGCGACGGACAAAGGCACAAGCCAAAGTGCGCTGACAAAGAAAAACGCGGATCCGGTTTCCCCAACAGATCGCCAGAACAGCATTTTGCTAAAGACCTCTGGACCGACAATGGGCTGTCGGTTGATCAATGCAATCACAGCAAAAACTGTTGCCCCGCCGATGCCCAGAACAATCAAGATCTGCCCGATGGGGAAGACTTCCGACAGGCCCTTGATGAAGCTGTCTTCAACTGTAAACATAACCATGGCCGCAATGACCAGAAGAATACCGCGCAGATTATCCATCGGGGCCTCATCTTGAACTGTGTGAAAGCATGTAGGGGCGATCTGTATGAAAAGGCCCGGCGATTTCTTCAGTGGTGACAGGCTGTCGCAGGCCTTGCAAGTATAAAAGCGACTTTAAGGTCGTATATTATATCCAATATTTGGTGTTATCTGGGGGGAGGGCGTTTTCGTTGAAAACCGAAGGGGGCAGCCCCCATCCATCTGCGATGGAGTCCCCCGGAGTATTTGGAGCAAGATGAAAGGGATGACTGTGAAAATACGTATGCAAACGGGGTGTGGCGAGATGATCCTTGCGCTTGAGGAGAAAGCCGCCCCGCAGACGGTGCAGGCTTTTCTGGATTATCTTGGGGCGGGGGCCTATGCGGATACGACGTTTTTTCGGATTGTGAATGAAACCCATCCACAAGCAGGGGCTGCGGCGAAGATCAATGTAGTACAAGGCGGCCCCCGATTTGATACCTCTGGCCATGATCCGGCATTGCAGTTGTTTGACATGCCCCATGAGCCAACCAGTATGACAGGGTTGAAGCATTGCCACGGGGCGATTGCCATGGGGCGGTTTGCCCCTGGTGAAAGCTATGGTGGGTTTTACATCTGTAATGGTGATCAGCCGGAATTGGATGCGGGCGGGGCGCGTTTTCCTGATGGGCTTGGCGGGGCGGTGTTTGGTCAGGTCGTTGAAGGGTTTGAAACCCTTTCAAAAATCGCAGAGCATGCCGGGGAAAGCGAATTCACGGATCGGCCTGTGCCGATCCATTCTATTGTGGTTATTCGATCTTTTCGCCAAACAGTTCCATCCGGTGCCCCTTAAGGCGATAGCCTAGGCGCTGTGCGATCTTTTCCTGCAGCGCTTCGATTTCTGGATCGACAAATTCGATGACTTCGCCGGTTTCTAGGTCAATCAGGTGGTCATGATGTTCGCGATCTGCCGCCTCATAGCGGGCGCGGCCATCTCCGAATTCGACACGTTCCAGAATGCCGCTTTCTTCAAACAGTTTGACCGTGCGATATACAGTTGCCAGGGAAATACCCGCATCTTCTTTGACCGCACGGGCGAAAAGTTCTTCCACATCAGGATGATCATGGGCTGTGTCCAGCACACGTGCGATCACCCGGCGTTGTCCGGTCTTACGCAGATCGGAAGCCTCAAGTCGTTTCAGGATACTCATAGGGCTAAGTTACACCAGGTCTGGTTCGCGGCCAAAACGATTTGCCACGCGGGTTACAGTCAGGCCTTGGATGATGATCGAGAACAACACAATCACATAGGTCGCGGTCAGGATCAGGCCTTTCCATTCATTGTCTGGCAGAGACAGGGCCAGCGCGACAGAGATCCCACCTTTCAGACCCCCCCATGTCATGATCGGAACAACACCGGGGCTGAAGGAACGGAAGGGGCGCAGCACAGTGACCGGCACATAGACCGCAGCGAAACGCGCGAACAGGGCCAGGCCAAGGGCAAAGCAGCTGGCGATGAGGGCGTCGAAAGAGAATGCGACAGCAAAGACCTCAAACCCGATCATCAGGAAGAGAACGGCATTCAGGATCTCGTCAATCAGTTTCCAGAAGGCATCGACATATTTGCGGGTTTCTTCAGACATGCCATGTTTTGTGCCGATGTCACCAATCAGAAGGCCCGCACAAACCGCCATGATCGGGGCGGACACATGCAGATATACAGCCAGTGAATAACCGCCAAAGGCGAGGCCCAGTGTGATCAGGACTTCTAGTGAATAATCATCAATCCGGCGCATCACGCGAAAAGTCAGCCAACCAAGGATAATGCCCAGCAGGGCGCCACCAATGGCTTCTTGAACAAACAGCTGCCCCGCGGCCACCAGTTGCGATGGCTCTTCGCCGTGATGTCCACCGCCATGTCCGCCCGCATCGGGAAAGGCGAGACCCACAAGCACAAGAAAAACCACATAGCCAACACCATCATTGAACAGGCTTTCACCGGCGATTTTGGTTTCAAGGGTCTTGCGCAGGTTTGCTTCGCGCAGCACGCCAAGAACGGCAACCGGATCTGTCGGGGAAATCAACGACCCGAAGACAAGCGCAATCAGAAGCGGCATGCCCGTGATCCAGGAAAATCCGAATCCAACGATCATGGTCGAAAGCGCAACACCCAGCGTTGCCATCAGAAAGACAACGCGCCATTCGCCACGTAGATCAGACAGTTTTACGTGTAAAGCACCGGCAAACAGCAAAAGCCCCAGCATGCCTTCCAGCAATGCGTCTGAAAAATCAATACCTTGGACGACACTTCGCACCTCATCGGCAATGCCAAGGGCAGGGGCGAAAGCGTCTACAATCAGGATGCCGATGGACGCCAACAGCGCCACAACAAGGATGCCAATCGCAGAAGGCAACTTTAGGAACAGATAGTTAACTGCACCAAATGCGCCTGCCATTACGATTAACAATGAGCTGATTTGTAAAAGGGTCATGTCTGCCTCGGATCCGCGTGTTTCTACGGTGTTAACACGGGTTGCGCGGGCGGGCCAAGGGCTCAGACGTGGTCATCCACAGTAAATTCCGCCCAGACTGGCAGGTGATCAGACGCGCGGCGCGCTAAGGGGGATTTATCTACACCTGCGGCATGCAATGTAAGTGCATTGCAATGTGCGATACGGTCCAGATGGGCGATTGGGCGGGCGGCGTGAAAACTGCGACCCGGGGACAGAACTTGCATGTCATTCAGTGGTTCAAGACCCTTTTTACCCGACCATTCGTTGAAATCCCCGGCGATGATCGTGGGGCGCGCGGGCAAAGCGTCAAGATGGCTGCGCAGATGAAAAAGTTGCTTGAGACGATCTTTGCGTCGTAATCCCAGGTGCACCCCCACCACACGCATCGGGCCTTGTTGTGTGTGAAGGTCCGCAATGACGCAACCACGGGGTTCGGTCCCGGGAAGATTTTTGAAATCAATACCTTCCACGCTGACATTTGGATTGATCAGTATTGCATTTCCATGCGCGCCCAAGCTGTGGTTTTTTTCACGTTCCGGCTGTGGGTGCATTTGGGTAAATTGCGCAATGACATCGCGCGGCAGGGCTGCAGGGCGTGCGCCCAGCCGTTTGTCTGCTTCCTGCAGCAGGACAATATCGGCCCGCAAGGCCTGAATGACACCGGCAGTGCGGTGCGGATCACGGCGGCGGTCTAGGCCGATGCATTTTCGGATGTTGTAGCTTGCGATGCGAAGGGACATATATTGAATATAGGTGCCAAAGATCCTGAAACCAGATGCAGAGGTGCAGATGTCACAACTTAATCCATTCCGTCAACAAAGTCTGATCGTTTTTGCGATCTGGGGCTTTCTGGTATTGGCGTTTCTGGCTGCGCTGGTCACATTCAACTGGTCCTTGGCCTTTATTGCGCTGATCACACTCGTTCTGTCTCTGTTACCGGTTCTCTTTGCCAACCGGTTTGAAATCCGTCTACCTCATGGATTTTTCGCAGCGATTGTCATGTTCATTTTCGGAACGATATTTTTGGGCGAAGCGTTTGGTTTTTATGAACGTTATTGGTGGTGGGATGTGGCCTTGCATATGGGATCAGCGGTCGGATTTGGTCTGATTGGTTTTGTCTTTATGCTGATGTTATTCGAAGGCGATCGATACGCCGCACCCCCACTGGCCATGGCTTTTTTCGCGTTCTGTTTTGCCATCACGATTGGCACGTTGTGGGAGGTGTTTGAATTCGCCATGGATCAATTGTTTGGCCTGAATATGCAGAAAAGCGGGCTTGTAGATACGATGGCGGATCTGATTGTGGATGGGCTGGGCGCATTTATTGGGGCTGCGGCCGGGTTTGCCTGGCTGAAGGGGCAGGAACAGGGCAGCTTGACCGGGCAGATTGCGCAATTCGTGCGTGAAAACAGGGGCTGGTTCCGCAGATTGCGCCGGAAATAGCCTGTTGTCGTTTTCTTTTGTAGAAACGGGATGGAAGCATCCCTAAATGTCCGGACGCTACAGTCGGCGGCTCATGCGTTGGTAGCGTTCATGGGTGGTAAACCCCAGCTTGTCGTAAAGGGCCTTGGCCTTGGGGTTGTCTGCCGCAACATCCAGATTGGCGCGCCGCACATCCATCTTGGTAAGCTCTTTCAGGATCGCAACCAGACACTGGCTGCCCATCCCACGCCCACGTACAGAAGGCCGGATCCAAACTTCATCAATCAGGGCTTCGCGTCCGCCAATGGCCATGCAAAACCCAAACGATACAATGATATACCCTACGGGAGACGACTTTGGCCCGATTAACCAGGCCGCTGCTTGAACGTCGCCCGAAAACAGCGCATCGATACCCGACAATCGGTCTTCATCGGTGGTTGGCAGTTCTTCTTCTTCGTGAAACTGCGTGACCATTTTCAGAAGACGATCCCGGTCATCCGGCGCGCAAAGGGACAGCATATTGTTCACAGTCGGGCCAGCCTTTCAGTCAACAGTGAAAAGAACCCATCCGCATCCAGATCCCCAATAAACAGGGCATTTGGCTTGCGATCAGAAACGCCCCACCAGTCGGCAACAGTCGCCCCCATCGTCAGCTCTGATTGGGTTTCGATTTCCACGTTGATATGGCGTCCTTTGAACAGATTTGGGCTGATCAAATAGGCCGTGACACAGGGGTCATGTAATGGTGCGCCTTCTGATCCATATTTCTCTTTGTCAAAACGTTCAAAGAAATCGGTCATTTCAGCCACGGCCGTTCCCACGGGCGTGCCGATGGCCCGAAAAGCGTCATTGCGGGTTTTTGTGACCAGTGCTTTATGGGTCACATCCAACGGCATAACAACGATATGAATTCCAGATTTAAACACAACATCAGCGGCTTGTGGGTCAACGTAAATGTTGAACTCCGCGGCGGGGGTGATGTTGCCGCCTTCAAAATACCCACCACCCATCAGGACAATTTCCTGCACGCGGTCCATAATATCCGGTGCTTTCTCAAAGGCTGTTGCGATGTTGGTCAACGGCCCCAGCGGGCAAAGTGTGACGGTGCCAGGCGCTTCTGCACGCAGGGTATCGATGATGAAATCAACTGCGTGTGCGTCCTGCAATACCATCTGTGGATCGGGAAGAATGGGCCCGTCTAAGCCAGTTTTTCCATGAACATGTTCCGCCGTCACCAAATCACGCCTTAAGGGACGATCACAGCCCGCAAACACTTTTACATCATTTTTACCCGCCAGTTCACAGACAATACGGGCGTTCTTCTGCGTCAGCTCCAATGGGACGTTTCCTGCCACGCATGTGATGCCTAAAATGTCGATATCTTCTGGGCTGGCCAGCGCCAAAAGTATGGCCACTGCATCGTCTTGGCCCGGGTCTGTATCGATGATGATTTTACGTGCTGTCATAGTGCCCTCCGGTAGAGGGAGACAGTGACTTTCCACCCAGAAAATGTCCAGCCCTTGGGGGAGAACAAAAACATATAGGCGAAGATTATCCTGCGCCTGCGCCTGCGATGGAAGACGGGGACGCGGGATTTCTTATGAATGGCCTGCGGGGGGATCGGGTGACCCAATTGCGAAAACGTGATTGATGTTCTGGAAAAAGATCGCAGCGTGACGAACAGGTGCCCCGCGCGAAGCGCGCCCGGCCCAACGCCTTTGGGACAGCTTTGCTGTTGCTGAAAAGGGGGCGGGAGCCTCTGGCCGTTTTTGTGTTGCCCGTTCAATCTACATAAGACCGTGCCATATGCAGGGTTTGAACGCCCCCCATAGAAAATATAAAGCCCGCCGAAATAATCCGGCGGGCACTCTCAGGGAAAAGAGAGATCTGTAAAGTTTAGTTGCCTGCGTCGAAGTCAACTTCTTCGGTCAGACGCAATGCATCACCGCGCAGATTTGCGATATCCATCAGGTTCACGCCGTCAGCTGTGAATTCACCCCAGCCCGCAACCAGTTCAGCGGCTTCTGTGCCGGGTGCGATTGGATATTCATAGTTGGCTTCTGCATAGATTTCTTGTGCTGCAGGGGACGTCAGGAATTCCATCATTTTCAAAGCGTTATCGCGGTTTGGTGCGGATTTTGTCATCGCAACACCAGAGACGTTCACATGTGTGCCGCCGTTTTCAAAGGTCGGGAAGACGATGCGAACTGAGTCAGCCCATGCGCGCTGCTCTTCGTTGCTCAGCATTTTGCCCATGTAATAGGTGTTGCCGAGAGAGATATCACATTCGCCGGCCCAGATCGCCTTGACCTGCGCACGGTCATTGCCTTCAGGGGCGCGGGCAAGGTTGCCTTTCACGCCTTCCAGCCATGCGCGTGTTTCTTCTTCACCGTGGTGCGCCAGAACTGCAGAGGTCAGCGCAACATTATAGGCGTTGGTGCCGGAACGGGTACAGATGCGGCCTTCCCATTTCGGGTCGGTCAGGTCCTCATATGTGGTGACTTCGCCATCAGCCACACGGTCACGGGATGCATAAACAACACGGGCGCGGGTGGTCAGGCCAAACCAGTGACCGGCTGGGTCACGGTAAATTTCGGGCACGTTGGCGTTCATGGTTTCGCTTTCCACAGCCTGTGTCAGGCCCGCTTCAACCACTGCATTCAACCGGGAAATATCCACGGTGAACACAAGATCGGCAGGGGAACGATCGCCTTCCGCAGCAAGGCGTTCCACCATGCCCTTTGACAGGTGCACAACGTTGACATCGATACCGGTTTCCGCGGTGAACGCATCGGTCAAGGGTGCGATCAGTTCAGGCTGACGATAGGAATAGATGTTCACTTCTTCAGCGATTGCAGGGGCTGCAACAGCCAGCAGAGTGGTTGCGAAAAGGGAGGTTTTGATAGCGGACATAAGACGCGCTCCGTTAGAGTTTGGTTGCGCCTCTTTAATCTGACTAATTTAGTCAGGTCAATACCTGAATGATTTAGTCGGAGATTTTTCGCTGTTCACGTTTCACCTGATCCCAAAGCGCATCCATCTCTTCCAAATTGCTATCTTCCGGGCGCTTTCCTAAAGATGAAAGATGTGCTTCAACGCCTTCAAAACGCTTGGTGAATTTGTTGTTAGCTGCGCGTAAGGCCGTTTCTGGTTCCACCCCCAGATGACGGGCAAGATTGGCCATGACAAACAAAAGATCGCCCATTTCTTCTTCAACTTCTACCTGGGTTAATGTGTCGCGGGCCTCGACCAGCTCGTCACATTCTTCGCGGATTTTATCCAGAACCTGGGTTGTTTCCGGCCAGTCAAATCCCACACGTGCCGCGCGTTTTTGTAATTTATGGGCACGCAGCAATGCAGGCAGTCCGACAGCAACCCCATCCAACGTTCCTTTTTCAGCCCGATCAGCCCGTTCCGCAGCCTTGATCTTTTCCCAATCCGCTGTTTGTTGTTCAGATGATTTTTCACGGCTTTCATCGCCAAAGACATGTGGATGACGGGCCACCATTTTATCTGACATGGTTTCCGCCACATCGTCGAAATTGAACAGGCCTGCGTCCTCGGCCATTTGCGCGTGAAAGACCGACTGAAATAGCAAATCACCCAATTCGCCCTTTAATTCGCCCCATTCTTCACGCTCAATCGCATCGGCTACCTCATAGGCTTCCTCAATCGTGTAAGGTGCAATTGTCGCAAATGTCTGTTCAATATCCCAAGGGCAGCCATTTTCAGGGTCGCGCAAGCGCCGCATGATTTCGCGCAGTCGGGTCACGCCGCCGTTTTTCGTGTGAACAATCGCATCAGAGGCAGAATAATCGCGGGTCATTGGGGGCTCCGTTTACTGTTCTCTCAGCGCTATCAGAGCAATCACCCGCTGCCAAGAAAAAGCCCAACCTGTCAGGGCCGGGCTTATGGGATAGATCAGCGTGAGGTTTAGAACTGATAGCTTGCGCGCAGTTCAAGTGAATCGCGTTTAGAATCGAATGCAGTGGTGCCACCGAACGCGAAATCAGGCTCTTCCCGGGTGAATTTTGCACCCAGAATGAAATGGTCCGAAACTGCGTAATCTGCTCCAATGCCGTAAACGATGCCTTTCGTCGTAAATGAACCAGGAATCGCGTGACCTGCCATATCGGCGCGGCTGGATCCGACAACGCCATACAATAACCAGTTATCCATAGCATAGCCAACGCGCGCCTGAACCATTGTACTTGCGCCTAGGGCAATTCCTGGCCCGACTGTGAGGGTGCTTTGTTCACTGCGATGAGATATTTCAGCACCAAGAACAATGTTGTTGTGTAGGTGGAAGTTATAGCCGGCGAACACCCCAACACTTCTGCTGTCGTCAAGGGACGTATGTGCTGGGGTGCCACCAAGGTTAACAACGCTGCTGCCTGACGACAGGCCGATACTTACCCCCGCATAGGCACCCTGCCAGTTATGGGGTTTGTCCTGCGCTAAAATTGGCAGGGACGACAATGTAAGGGCAGTAAGGGCGGCTGTTGTCATGTGAAGCGCGCTGTATGGAATGGGTCATAAATCGGTCTTTCTGTGTAAATGTGGTATTTTGACAAGACCAACACTGCCGATGAGGGCGGCGTTATTCCAATACGGGTTGAGTGTTATCGGATAGCAATTCGGTGAATGCCGTGAAAATACCGGGAACAGGAAATCAGGCTTGCACCCTGGGGGATTTCCAGCTTGAGTCTGCCCAACTCAATCAAAGGATCGATCATGCCCGTCATCAACCGTATTGCTGCCTATGCCGAAGATATGAAAACCTGGCGTCGCCACCTGCACATGAACCCGGAACTACAGTTTGACTGCCATGAGACCGCGGCTTTTGTGGTGGATCGTCTGAAAGAATTCGGCATCACCGATATCCACACAGGCATTGCGCAATCCGGTTTGGTGGCGATCATTGAAGGCAAATCTGACGGCCCGACCATTGGTCTGCGCGCGGATATGGATGCGCTGCCGATGCAGGAAACTACTGGTCTGGAACATGCATCCACCGTAGAGGGTAAGATGCATGCCTGTGGTCATGACGGCCACACAACCATGTTGCTGGGGGCCGCGCGGTATCTGGCGGAAACTCGCAATTTCTCGGGCCGCGTTGCACTGATCTTCCAACCTGCGGAAGAAGGCGGCGGCGGTGCCGGTGTTATGGTGGATGAAGGGATCATGGATCGTTTCGACATCAGTCAGGTTTACGGCATTCACAATATCCCGGGCCTTGAAGAAGGTCATTTCACCGCAACACCTGGCCCTGTGATGGCGGCTGTTGATACTTTTGAAATTCAGATCAAAGGGCAGGGTGGTCACGCGGCCTATCCTCAGGAAACCAAAGATCCACTGGTTGCGGCCGTTGCCATGGTGGATGCGATCCAAACCATCGTCAGCCGCAACCACTATACCATGCAGGAAGTGGTTGTTTCCGTAACGCAAATCCATGTGGGGTCTGCAGATAACGTGATTGCGGATGACGGGTTTGTGGGCGGCACTGTGCGCACTTTTGAAACCGATGTGCAGGATATGGTCGAGAAACGCCTAGGCGAAATCGTAGCAGGTACGGCTGCAGCTTACGGAGTTGAAGCAGAGCTGAACTATGAACGCGGCTATCCGGCAACTGTGAACACGCCTGAAAACACAGCCTTTGCTACCGAGGTGGCAAAAGATCTGGTGGGTGCGGATAAGGTCGATCCAAACGCGATTGGCGGCATGGGCGCGGAAGATTTTTCCTATATGTTGAACGCACGTCCTGGGGCTTATCTGTTCCTTGGCGCGGGCGAAGGGGCTGGTCTGCACAATCCGAACTATGATTTCAACGATGATGTAGCCCCCGTAGGCGCAAGCTTTTTCGCAAAGCTTGTGGAAACTGCACAACCTGCGTAAATCGCGTATAAACCTGACAGGCCGGGGTGTTCTTCGGTCTGTCACATTTAAAAGGCCGTCTCATGTCCCGCGTTATCTTGTTGAATAAACCTTACGGCGTTCTCAGCCAGTTTACCGACAAAGGCACGGAAGGCAGTGCGCGCGAAACGCTTTCCAATTATGTTGATGTGCCAAAGGTCTATGCGGCGGGGCGTTTGGATCGCGACAGTGAAGGTCTGCTTGTCCTGACCGATGATGGTAAACTGCAAAATCGCATCGCCAGTCCGAAATTTAAGAAACCCAAAACATACTGGGTGCAAGTCGAAGGTACACCTGATGCCAGCGCTATCGCATCCCTGCGGAAGGGCGTGACCCTCAAAGACGGCATAACCCGACCTGCGCAAGCCGATTTGATCGGTGCGCCAGAAAATCTCTGGCCACGTAATCCCCCAATCCGTGTGCGTAAATCTGTGCCAGACAGCTGGTTGCGCCTGACCATCACAGAAGGGCGTAATCGCCAGGTGCGGCGTATGTGCGCCGCTGTTGGGCACCCGTGTTTGCGTCTCATTCGCTATTCAATTGGCGACTGGACAATTGAAGGGCTTGAAACCGGGACATGGCGTGACGCATAAAGGATGAAATAATTTGATCATATTATCCGGGAGGGGATGAAATGTCACTGGAAGACGCAAAGAACCACGAAGATATGGCCTTTACCCGCGACAGCCACCGCGGCTTGTCAAATGAGTTAACCTTCGCGGGTGCGCCTAGTTTTCTGCGCCGCAAATACACCAAAGACCTAACGGATGTGGATGTCGCTGTAACGGGCATCTGCTTTGACCAGTCGGTGACCAACCGTCCAGGCACCCGCTTTGGCCCGCGTGCGATCCGCGAGGCGTCTTCCTTGCAGGCACCGGATAAACCCTATGGCTGGGATTTTGATCCGATGAACGACATGAATGTCGCGGATTATGGCGATATGGCCTTTGATTACGGCAAGATCCAAGATTTTCCGGCAACGCTGCAGGCCCATATCGCGAAGATCCTTGATGCCGGTTCCGCCAGCTTGGTCCTGGGGGGCGATCACTATATCAGTTTTCCAATCCTGAAAGCCTACGCCGAGAAATTTGGTAAGCCCTTGGCATTGCTGCAATTTGATGCCCATGGCGACACTTGGAAAGATGATGACATGGAACGGATTGACCATGGCACCATGTTCTATAAGGCGATCAAATTGGGGCTGATCGACCCCAAGCGTTCCGTGCAAGTTGGCATTCGCACCGATAATCCAGATCCCATGGGCATGAACATCATTGATGCGCCCGAAGTGCACCGGATCGGCCCTGAGGCCACGGTTGCGAAGATTAAAGAAATCATGGGCGATCATCCGACCTATCTGACTTTTGACATCGACGCATTGGATCCGGCTTACGCGCCGGGCACGGGCACACCTGTTTGGGGCGGGCTGACGTCCGCACAGGCAGCGACGATGCTGCGTGATCTGCGCGGAATCAACCTTTTGGGCATGGATGTGGTCGAGGTGAACCCATCTTACGACACAACCGGCGCCACCGCCGTGGCCGGGGCCCATGTGGCAACGGAACTCCTGTGTCTCTATGGTTGGGGCAAACGCGCACGAGGCGAGCTTTGAATATATGAGGATAGATGAAAGGTGGTTGTTATTGCTCCGAGTGAATAGTTTGGTCGAACGCCAGCGAAAAAGTGGATATTAGGAAGGCTGCGAGATGGATAGGTTTCTGATCGCTAGTTTCAATCTGGCCTGCGACTTCGTCATTGATTGCATGATCTATTACGGAAGCGCCATGGCATGCGCTGCGCTCTGGTTCATGATCATTGGAAACGGCGGGGCAACGACGGGTTCCGTACCGGGATTTACTTGGTATCTGAGAAGCCTGCCGTTGTTTTTGATCAGTTCTGTGTGTTTGATTTTCTTACTTGAGTACTTTCGAGCTAACCGCCTAAAGATCGTTCTGTGGACGGGGTGCTTATCAATCGTTGCTGGAGGAGCTGTGGATGATCCTGAAGTCATCAGAAATGGAAATGAATTTGCGCAGTCCATCGGGCTTGTAGGGCGGCAGTATCTGAATTCGGTGTTGTCATGGTTGTTGGCGAATTGGGCTGTTTCTATAATAATTTTTGGATTTCTTGAGCATGATCGCCGAAGCCGTGAGCTTGGATCAGGAACGACCGCTCTACAGACGGATTAATGCGAAGGAATGCAAAAATGATGACATGGCTCTTGGCTGGAGTTCTAAGTGCGGTTTTGATCGTGCGCTTTTATGTGCGTCATGCACCCCATGAGGCGGCGGATTTTCATCTTCAGACCTCCTCGAAAACTGAGGCTGGCGATTATCGTACTGATGGCGGTTTTGAGGCTGTGCGCCAACCGGATGAACCCATAGCAGAGGCTTTTGCGCGATTGGTGCGGATTGTTGAGGAAAACGCCCGGACCCGCCTACTAGATGGGTCCGTGGAAGACGGTCACATCAGTTTTGTGACCCGTTCCCATTTCTGGGGCTTTCCGGACACGACCAATATCTGGGTCTTAGGCGATCACCTGCACATTCAAGGGCATCTGCGGTTTGGGAAATCAGATCTCGGGGTAAACCAGCGGCGAATTCTGAACTGGCTTGCCATCGCGCGGCTTTAGCTGGGAGGTTACACAGGCGGCCCCGGTTTCGCGCCACATGGGCACGTTCAGTGACATTTCGCAGCGCGCCATAAATGCGCGACCATCCACAAATAGGCAGATTTCCTGTCCAAGCTCCTGTCGTGCGCCACCGGTATCTGTACAATAACACTCAATAACCTGACCGCCCGGCCCACTGACATCTGCCTGTGCAGGCATTGCCGCCAGCAATAAAATCAGGGCAATATTTCTCATGCCTATAGCTTAGCACAGGTTGTGCCCTTGACCAAATCCGCCAAATAGAAGAATGAACATCTATGGTTCCTTTTGAAAAACTCTCCCGCATTACCGAACGTTTTGAATATGTCGAAGCGCAAATGAACGCTGGCATGGGCGATATTGCAGCGCTTGGTCGTGAGTATTCCGAACTGCGCCCGCTTGTGGAACAGGTTCAGGCCTATAAGCAGTTGCTCGAAGATATTTCTGAAGCCGAAGCCATGCTGGAAGATCCTGAAATGAAGGAATTGGCCGAGGAAGAATTGCCAGGATTGAAAGATCGCTTGCCGGTGGAAGAACAGGCGCTTCAAGTGGCTTTGTTGCCAAAAGACGAAGCGGACGCGCGCCCGGCGATGATCGAAATCCGCCCGGGTACAGGGGGTGATGAAGCGGCGCTATTTGCCGGTGATCTTCTGCGCATGTATCAACGGTATGCCGAAGGGCGCGGCTGGAAGTTTGACGTGCTGGAAGAAAGCGTATCTGAATTGGGCGGCATCAAGGAAGCGGTCGTGCATGTAAAAGGCGAAAATGTCTTTCAGCGGCTGAAATTCGAAAGTGGTGTGCACCGTGTGCAACGTGTGCCAGAAACCGAAAGCGGTGGGCGTATTCATACATCAGCTGCCACCGTTGCTGTGTTGCCAGAGGCGGTGGATGTGGATATTCACATTGATCCCGGTGATATCCGCATTGATACGATGCGGGCCTCGGGGTCTGGCGGCCAGCATGTGAACACAACGGATTCTGCCGTTCGTATTACGCATATTCCGACAGGGATTATTGTTGTCAGTTCTGAAAAATCTCAGCACCGCAATCGTGAAATCGCCATGCAGGTTCTGAAGACGCGCCTTTTTGATCTGGAACGTCAAAAACTACATGATGAACGTTCTGAGGCGCGTAAAGGGCAGGTCGGGTCTGGTGATCGGTCTGAACGTATCCGCACCTATAACTTCCCCCAGGGACGTGTCAGTGACCACCGGATTAACATGACGCTTTATAAACTGGATCAAGTGATTGCAGGCGATCTGGATGAATTTATCGACGCGCTGCATGCGGATGATACAGCACAGCGTCTGGCGGCAGAGGATCTCTGATGCGGGCGCAGGATGTCTTGTTTCAGGGTGTGCGGGAATTGAAATCCGCAGGCATAGCCGATGCAGCGCGGGATGCGCGCCGGTTGATGTCCTGGGCGTTAGAAGTTGATGCATCGCGCCTGACTCTGATGCTTGGGGATGATATTTCAGACGACGCGCGTGCACGGTTTGAAAAAGCGATTGAGAGACGCAGTTGTCACGTGCCTGTGTCCCATATCACCGGCACACGGGCGTTTTATGGGCGGGATTTTCATGTGTCCTGTGTGGTGCTTGACCCACGCCCTGAAACCGAACTTTTGGTGGAAATCGCTTTGCAGCATCCGGCAACGCGTTTGCTGGATCTGGGCACCGGGTCCGGGGCGATCGCTGTATCTGTTCTGGCGGAACGTCCGGAACTGTCGGGCGAGGCATTCGACATTTCCGTTGATGCGCTGGAGATTGCCCAGATAAATGCGCAGACCCATGGTGTCGCTGATCGGCTGTCATTTAAACAATCTGATTGGTTTCAAAAGGCGCGCGGGCGCTATGATCTGATCGTCTCTAATCCGCCTTATATCACCACCGCCGAAATGCAGGACCTGCAACCTGAAGTGTTCGAACATGAACCTCATATTGCCCTGACACCTTATCCGGATGCGGAAAACGATGGGCTGGTCAGTTATCGGGTTATAACGGCGCAGGTCGGTGACTATTTGGCATCCGGTGGCCTTTTGGCCGTGGAATGTGGACCGACACAGGGGCAGGTGGTGCGGGGCATGTTTGTGCGGGTTGGATTGATTGATGTGCAGATCCACCAGGATCTTGATGGCCGAGATCGGGTGGTTGTCGGGAAAATGCCCGGGTAAGCGATCTGTTTCGTCATTATTCGGCTCTGTTTGACTCAAAATAGCAAATTTTGCGCATTTTATCAAATTTTCCCTTGTGTTTTTACGGCGTGCAGGGTTACTTCTTTATCAGCAGGAGCGGGAGCCCTAAGGCGCTCTGACTTGCTGTAAGCCAGAACATCGTTTGACCCGGTTACAGATGACCCCACGCAGGACGCGCGGCTGTGGTTGCGAGATTTAGAATATCAGGCCAGACACACCCTAAGCTTTGCAAAAGATTGAAAATGAGATCATCAAAACAACGCTCGCGTGGTAAATCCAACCGCAACCGCAATTCCAACGGCAATAATATCAACCGGGTCTTTGACAGTTCTGGTCCGGAAGGGAAAGTGCGCGGTACACCGCAGCAAATTATTGACAAATATCAGGCTTTGACCCGTGACGCGCAGCTTTCAAATGACCGCGTGGCAGAAGAAAACTTTCAGCAGCACGCAGAACATTATGTGCGGTTGCTTGGGGATGCGACCCGCGAAGCCGAAGCGCGCCGTGCAGAGCAGGAAGCCCAGCATCGTGAACGACAGGCCCAGCGAGACGCGCGTAATGACAATCGTCAGGATGGTCGCAACGAGAACCGTGCGGATGTTGCCACTGACGCGCCGCAACCTGATGTGGCTCAACCTGTTGTCACTGGCCCGGCAGACGTCATTGATCCATCTGACGCGCCACAGCCGGAATTGCCGTCATTCATCACCGATGCGCCTTCTGGCATTGTTGAAACACCTGAAGCGGCTGAAAAACCGGCCCGCAAACCCCGCCGCCGCAAGCCTGTTGCGGAGGAGGGCGAAGCCGCACCAGCTGAAGAACCCAAGCCAAAGCCCCGTCGCCGCGCCCCGAAAAAACTCGCAGAAGACGAAACCCCGGACAACCCGGAAGCGGCTGAATGAGGACTTAATACAGTTTAAGAAAACCCCGTCTAGAAACAGGCGGGGTTTTCTTTAGCGGGGGCAGAAATGCTTTATTTTGCGCCTTGGTTGCCTTCCAGAACGGTCAGAAGTCTCCAGACCACGAGCAGGAACTGCTACGTCGTATTGCTTCTGATCTGATTGACAGAGTGCGATAAGTTTTAGCGCATATGCGGTTCAATCTGGCGTGCCAGTGCGCAGAAACCTTCGATATCAACCTGTTCGGCGCGATCGGTGGGTTTCAGGCCTGCGGCAACGATATGGTCTTCCATATCCGGCACAAAGTTTTTCAGGGCGGATCGCAGCATTTTACGACGCTGGTTGAAAGCCTGGGCGACGACGCGGTTCAGAACCTTTGGGTTCGCCGGAAACAGTGGCTCTTCCCGACGTTTCAGATGCACGACGGCGGAATGAATTTTGGGCGGCGGTGAAAAGGCTTCAGGTGGCAGGGTCATGACAGTCTGACATTGGCAGCGCCATTGTGCCAAAATGCCAAGACGCCCATAGGTTTTGCTGCCGGGGGCGGCCGTGATGCGCTCGGCAACTTCTTTTTGGAACATCAGCGTCAGGCTTTCCCAAAAGGGCGGCCAAGTTTCAGGTGTCAGCCAGCGTACCAGCAGTTCAGTGCCCACATTGTAAGGCAGGTTTGCCACGATCCGGACCGGGGCCTGCAGGTGTTGTGAGACATCCAGTTCCAAGGCGTCCGCATTGATAACATCAAGCCTGCCGGGATAGGCGTCTTGCACCTCAGCTAGGGCAGAAATACAGCGGGTGTCTTTTTCCACGGCCAGAACTTTACGGGCGCCTTCTGCGAGCAATCCGCGGGTCAGACCGCCTGGGCCTGGGCCGATTTCCAGAACGTCACAATTGCTAAGATCCCCGGCATAGCGGGCAATCTTTGACGTCAAGTTCAGATCCAGCAGAAAGTTTTGCCCAAGGGATTTTTTCGCGGCCAGTTCATGGGTTTCAATGACCTGGCGCAGGGGGGGCAGATTGTCGATGGTGGCCATATCAGGCGTCCTTCCGGGCAGCACCCATGCGGGCGGCAAGCTTTAGAGCTTCTATAGTGGAAGCAGGGTTTGCAAGGCCTTTTCCGGCGATGTCAAAAGCCGTTCCGTGATCCGGGGAGGTGCGCACAAAAGGCAGGCCCAGGGTGACATTCACGCCGCGATCAAAATCAAGCGCCTTGATCGGGATCAAGGCCTGATCATGATACATACAGATCGCTGCGTCATAGCTTTCACGCGCGCGGGCGTGGAACATCGTGTCAGCAGGCAAGGGGCCTCGCAGATCCAGGCCTTCACGGGTCAGTTTTTCCAAAACCGGGATGATCAGATCTATATCTTCCTGCCCCATCACGCCACCTTCGCCCGCATGTGGGTTCAGGCCGGCAATCGCCAAGCGCGGGTTTTCAATACCGAAATCCCGCTTAAGACCCGTGTGGGTGGTGCGGATTGTGTCTTCCAGTAGATCCGCTGTCAGAGCGGCTGGAACGTCAGACAAAGCGATGTGTATCGTAACGGGGACCACGCGCAACAAAGGCGAGGCCAGCATCATGACGACGTTATCAACATTGCCAAGGTGCCCCAGAAACTCCGTATGGCCAGGGAAGGCAAACTCCGCGCCGTCTTTCAGCGCTTTTTTGTGAATTGGCAGCGTGCACAGCCCAGCGGCCTGACCTGATTGCGCATAGAATACAGCGCGCTCAATCGTGTTTATCACAGCTTTTGCATGACTGGGATCAGGTACACCCGGGATACGTTTTGTGCCAAAATCGATGCCCAGAACAGGCAAACCTTCACCCATGGCCGCTGGGGCCTGAGAAGGGTCTTCGATCAGCACATGGGGCACGGATCCGGGAAGATGTTTCACATCCCCGATCAGAAAAAATGCGGGTCCGTCTTGATGCAGCTCTTGCCAGACTTGTTCCGCAAGCTCAGGGCCTATACCTGCAGGTTCGCCGCAGGTCAGGGCAATGGGTAAGGCGGGCATGTCAGATCCGGACATTATTCGTAGATGATGGTGGCATCTGCGCGCAGTTCTGCAAGCAGGCTGTCCGCATATGATGACAGACGCTGCTGACGCAATTGCGCACGGATATCTTCACGGGAAGCATCTTCTACAACGGCATTCACCCGACCACACAGCATCAGCAGGACCAGTTCCGGGCCGTTTTCTGTCTGGACCGTAAGATTGGTTGACACTTCGTTGTCATCAAGACGCGCAAGTTCCAGTGCAATGTCATCAGGCACATCAGCAATAGCCAAGGTATCACGTTGCAGACGGGAACGATCTTGATCAAGATTGACACCGTAAAGGTCGTCACAGCTGTCTATGCGGTTTGTGATTTTCGTTGCCTCTGCAAGGGCCGCAGCGCTGCGACCGCCAGGGATCATATAACGGGCATATTCCACAGATACGACCTCAGCTTCGGCGGCATCGGTTTCTTCAATGGCGCGCAACATAAAGAGAGCGATCGCATTGGGCACTTCGATCGGGGCCGTGATGCCACCGGGGGAAAGCGCCAGGATTTGGCTGCGGATTGCGGGGGGAAGGTTGCCAATCGGCAGCCAGTCAATACGCCCGCCACGCCCCCGGGATTGGGACGCAGACACTGAACGGGCCTGTGCCGCAAAACCAGCCTGCGTTGATACAGTGCGGCTGATGCGTTGCGCTTGGGCACGGGCCTGAGCGATCTGTTCAGGTGGGGCAGGGATGATGATCTCGGACAGAAGAACACGAACGCCGCCACTTCCGGATGACAAGGCAAGGGCGCGGTCGATTTCAGCTTCGGTGATCTGAACCCGAGGGGCATAGCGCCCACCGATCAGTTCACGCCAGGCAATGCCGGATGATACGAAATCCCGAAAGGTTTCTTCTGCAACGCCTTCCTGTGCAATGGCCGCGATGAGCTGTTCCCCAGTCAGTTGCGCGCGCCCAGCAAATTCGTTCATGCCCGCCGCAATCTGGGCATCGGACACAGTAATACCTGCAATACCTGCCGCCTGAGCGCGCAGCCGATCATCGACTAGACCTTTCAGGGCTTCTGCTTCGATATCTCCAGGCTGACGCAAAAGGCGTAAAAAGGTGATGCGCTGACGCAATTCATAATTGGTTACGACGGCATCGTTGACCCGCACTGCCGGGGCAAACAGGTTTTGTGCCTGTACGGCCTGGGGAAGGGCGAGCATGGAGAGCACCCACCCCAAAGCGATTCCTTTCCGAAAAAAGGAATGGGTGGCTGTCATGGCTTGCGCGGTTCTTTGCTGAAAGAATTTCATTTTTACTGCCATTGTCCCCTGTGGTCGTGTTTTTGACCGCTTCTGTTGTCAGCGAACCGAAATAATTCGCTTATTAATAGTGCGATGCCACACTGATTACATTCTTTTACCTAACGATTGCACTGTCGCGCAAGCGCTCTGCGGCCTGTGTTGGCCCCAAATCCAGCCAGTTCGACCGCAACGCCGAAATCTGTCGTTGGTTTGAGTAAATCGTTTGACGTGAACCGCCGTGACGCCGTGAAGGAAACTGTGGCGCATTCATTTTTATATTCAAGCCCCATGCCGATCCGGGTCGCACGGTCATTGATGAAATCATAACGCCAATCTGCGGAACCAGACCAGTTGTCATTGAACTTGAAACGCCCATCAAGGGCCCACTCCGACGTTTGTGGACGGTTTTCAGCGGGTGCATCTTCAATCCACAAATAGGACGATCCGATGGACAGCCGATCATTCTGCCAACTGATGCGGGCTTCGTTGCGTGAAAAGTCCAGGTGGTCGTCAAACAAAGCACGGGTTGAGAATGTCAGACCATTGTTCAATTGAACCTGTCCCGCAATCAGCCAGTCAGAGCTGGTTCCTTCAAGGCCAGATCCAAGGGTAAATGCTGTATTTTCTTGCTGACGGTAGATGCGGCCAGCGACCAAGGATAAAGACCAACCTTCGGGTGCGCGGCGGGTCCAGCTGACACCGATATTGCTGCGCCAGCCGGTTTCGACACGATCAGATCCGGCGAAACGGCTGTCAGACCAAAGATTGCCTTCGTCAAATTCCAGTAAAACAGAGTCTTCATTGGGGAGCGTGCCACGGTTGCTGTCCGTATAAAGCACCTGAACCACTGGTTCTAACAGATGGGTTGCTCCACTGGTTTGTTCGCGCCGGATCAGAGGCCAGCGCAGTTCTGCACCCAATGTGCCGGTCAGAAACAGACCTTCCTCTTCATTTAGCCCTTTGTCTGAAATTGCATAGTAATCCAGATCGGCGCCCGCCATTGTGGAAAAGACCATGCCGTTGGACCAGGTTGTACTGTTGCGCCAGTCCGCGCGGGCACTCAGGCGGGATACATCACGTCCGTCATCACCGGGTGTATCTGAGCTGCGATAATGCGTGTGACCTTCCACCTGCCAGTCCAGATCGCCCGGGATCCAGTTCGGTTCTAGGCGGCGGTGTAAAAGGAAGTTCGCAATAATTGTGGGCTGCGTGCTGTTGGTTTCGTTGCTGCGCAGTGAATTGTAGTGCACCAGTTCGGCGCTTACGAATTTGTCCCGGCGGGCACGGGTTACAGAGATGCTGGAATCAAGGCGGTCTTTGTCGGAATAGCCATAATCCAGCAGATAAGCCCGGTCTGAAGTCGTTTCGATATCAAAATCCAAACGATAATCACGGGGCAGCTGGAAACTGCCCTCTGCGAAAAGATACCAGCGATCCGACGTCAACAGATCATCATTGGACCATGCACCGTTTAATTCGATATCTCCGGTCCGGAATGCCTGGCGATAACGCAGCTCAAGCGTTGTTGTCCGGGACGAAATCCAAGGGGTCAGTGTCAGATCCCTGTGATCACCCATCCGAATGAAATATGGGATCTTCAGTCCGGTCCCAAGCCGAGAGTTGGACTTCAGCCGGGGCAAAAGAAAACCCGTTGCGCGTTCAAGCGTCGGATCAGGCAGACGTAATCTGGGCAACCAGAGAACCGGAACACCTTTCACATGAAAGCTAGCATTTCTAAAGTACAGCTGGCGTTCATCACGGTCATGTACAACAGATTGCGCACGTATTTCCCACAAAGGCGTGGGGCTGTCAGCGCAAGTCTGACAAGATGTGGCGACAGTTCTGTTGAGGCGGGCGTAGCGTCCGTCAACAATCCCAATTTCACTGGATGCAAGTTGTAACTGTTGTTCCAGCACAATACGGGCCGACCGCAATACTCCATTGCGCAGATCGGCAGACAGTTCCGCCGTATCCCCCAGAATGATGATTTTTTCGCCCTCAGTCAGGCGGATGTTGCCGTTCAGCGAAAGCGTTTCTGTTCGTTTGTCATATTGCAGTTCATTCGCCTGCAAGCGTGCGCCATTGTAATAAATTTCAACATTGCCGCTGGCCACAAGCCCGGCCTGTCCGACAAGACGCAGATCATCTGCAATCAGGCTGGCATAGGTTGCATCCGAGCTAGAGGAAACAGGCCTTTGGGGCGGAGTGGTGACCTGAGCCAGTGAAACACCGGCGGACAATGACAGACACAGTGCGGACACACTGGCAAGCGCAAAGGCTTTCACACAGGAGAGGTGGTTTTTCTCAGGCGGTCTCATCCGTCCTCCATATGCAACAAAAGCCCCATGGCCAGCATGATCGCCACAAGCGGCGGCGCCCAGGCCGCCAGCTCAATTGGTATATTACCGTTTTCCCCAAGAACACGAGCAAAATTTCGCAGAAAGAACAAAGCAAAGCCCAGAAGGATCGCCATCAGAACCATTGGCCCGGTCTGCCCAAGGCGTGTATGGCGCATGGTGAAACCAGCCCCAACCAAAAGCATCGCAACCAACATCAGGGGCAGGGCCAGTTCACTTTGCAGATACACAGAATGTGCCCGCGCAGCGAAACCCGCGTTTTCCAGCTGTTGGATGAATGCTGGCAATTCCCAGACGGCTATGGCGGAGGGTTCCGCAAAACTGTCCCGGATTTGTTCTTCTGTCAGTGTTGTGGGTAGAAACAATTCCTGATGAACCACGGCGTCACGTTCGGGATTGGCCGGACGCCCGTCACTTGTGGCAAGCGGCCATAGTTTGGCGTTTTTAAGGCTCCATCCGCCTTCTTCCAATAGGGCACTTTGGGCTTCAATACGGGAAAGGGGCAGGCCATCTGTGTTGAAATTGAGAAAGCTGACGGTTTCAAGGCTTGTGCCACCCAGACTTGCGGCTTCGGCATGAATGACACTTTGTTGAATGCGCTGGTCGGATTCTTCCGTTGTTTCACTGACATCAATCGCAGGGTTGCTTTGTCGCAGCCAGAGACCTTCATCACTGATTGACAAGGCTGACGCTGTGCCAGATTTCAGAATACGGGACCGGGCTTCGTATTCTTCTGATGTGGCCGCGACAATCGGATTAAACACCGCAACGGCGATGACACCGACACAGAACACAGACAGCACCGGGGAAATGAGCGACCGCAGGGCAGATCGGCCTGCCGCGCGCGAAACCACAAGTTCGCTTGAACGTGCCAGTCCAAGGAACAGCGCGAGTGTCGATAAGATCGTGATCAGAGGCAAAATCTGATACAGTGTTGTTGGAATATTCAAAAGAGACAGGGACAGAATGGACCCAAAGCTAAGGTTGTAGCTTCCGAATTTGCGCAATTGTTCGGCAATATCGACCAAAAGCAAAATACCCAGAAATACAAGGAAAACTGCAGAAAACGTCACCAGAAAACGTTTCGCAAAGTAAAGATGCAGTTTCATGTTTGCGCCCCCGCGGATTGCCGTACAGAACGCCGGAACAGGGCCGGATTTTCTGAGATCCAGAGCAGAAGTGCTGAGATACCTAGCCCCGTTAGAACCGGCACATACAGCAGAAACCACATCGATCCATTTTTATAGGCAATGTCTGACATGACGTTATCAACTGCTTTGATGATCACCAGCAGAACAATCGCCAGCACGATCTGACGCCAGACACCAAATCGGCTGAAACCACCAAGCAGAAGGCAGGAAAAACCTACAAGGGCTGTGACCATGGCCAGAAATGGCTGTGCGAACCTTTCATGCGCGGTCGTTTGAAAACGTTCCGCACTATAGCCGGTACGTTTCAGCAGAACAGGATTGGCTTTCAGAAGATCGCCGGTCCCCAGTTCGTCAACACGCGGCGCGCGATTATCAAAGCCACCAATCAGGGCACTGATATCATATGTGAAATCTGAAAATGCCGTGGTTGTCAGTGTGTTGTTTTCTTGCTCTAGGGTCTGCGCCATACCGTCATACATCAACAGGCGTGGGCCATCCTCAGAACGCAGCAAAAGTGCGCGACGTGCGGTGTAGGTGATTGTTCTACCTGGCGTGCGCTGATCTGATAGAAACAAATCAACCATTTCGCCTGAATTCTCAATTTCACGTATATAAAGCGTCAGATCTTCTGCCGGGTGCAAAAAACGGCCATCTGAAAAGAAGCCCGCAGAAATATTCTGCGCGATGGCTGCTTCGCGTTCGGCCAGTTGCCGTGTTGCGGATGGCACAAGGATATGGGTCAGTAAAGACAGGAACACTGCAACCGCCAGGCCGAAAATCGCAACCGGCCGGGCCAGGCGGAATGAAGAAAACCCAGAGACCTGAACCACAACAAGTTCGCTTTCACGTGATAGGCGATTGATTGTGTAAACTGTTGCGATAAAGGCGGAAATAGGCAGAACAATCTGAATGACTGCGGGAAGGGTCAGGGCCGAAAATTCGAGAAAGACCATTGCGGACTGACCATCGGCGATCAACCTGTCGAACAGGCCAACGGCCTTGTTCACCCAGTACACCATGACCAACACCAGCGAAAAAAATCCGAACAGAATCATCAGCTGCGAAATCACATATCGGTCGAATCGCGCCACAACTGCCCCTTATAAGTCGCCTTAATCAACCCGCAGATTATCCGAAATTCCGCGCAGGTAAAACTGCTATCTGGTGTTTTCGGCGGATCAGCGCTAGCAATGGGAAAAGCCTCATGATCGTCCGGCAAGGAGAGAGTCCGATGACCACCCCGACCACTATTCATTTTAAAGAAACTGACATTGACGCAATTGCTGCATTGGAAGGACGTGTCGCGGTGTTTGTCGCAGAAGATGGCCGTCTTGATGTGAACGCGCGTCGCGTGAATCGCCTGACAAAAGGCGCGTTGGCCCGTTTTTCTGAAAGTGAAGCCTTTGAAAAAATGAAGGCTTCTCAGGCGATGCTGATGTCGTTCCCTGCTGGGATGGAGGCCGAGGCGCTGGTTGTTGTGCGTCTGGATCGTCGTCCGTCTGCGGAACTTGCTCGTAAGGCCGGGGTGGAAATCGCCAAGCTGAAGGGCAAAGGCGCGTTAACTGTACTGGGCGGCAACATCACCCGTGCAGAAGAGATTTCCTTTGGGATCGCACTGCGGGATTATGAATTTGACGTCTATCGCACAGAGAACGGCGAAGCCCGCGACAGCGAAAAAGGCGAAGTCACAGTGATGGTGAACAAACCCGAAGAGGTCGCCCGTGCGGCTGCACCACTGGCCGCCGTTGCGGAAGGTGTGTTCTTTACCCGAGATCTTGTGAATGAACCGGCAAATGTTCTGACGACCGATGATTTCGCGGCCCGCCTGGCCGCAATGCAGGAAATCGGTCTGGATGTTGAGATTCTTGAAGAAGACGAACTTGAAAAATTGGGCATGCGCACACTGCTTGCTGTGGGACAGGGATCAGACAGCCCGTCTAAAGTTGTCGTTATGCGCTGGAACGGCGGTGAAACAGATGATGCGCCATTCGCGCTTGTGGGCAAAGGCGTGGTCTTTGATACAGGTGGCATCAGCCTGAAACCTGCGGGTGGCATGGAGGAAATGACCATGGATATGGGCGGCGCCGGTGTTGTGGCGGGGGTCATGCGCACGCTGGCACTGCGCAAGGCAAAGACCAATGTTGTTGGACTTGTGGGCCTTGTTGAAAACATGCCTTCTGCCCGTGCGCAGCGCCCGGGTGATGTTGTGAAATCCATGAAGGGCGACACGGTTGAAGTCATCAAC
The DNA here is from genome assembly GCF_049608145.1 of Halocynthiibacter sp. Classification (NCBI taxonomy): domain Bacteria; kingdom Pseudomonadati; phylum Pseudomonadota; class Alphaproteobacteria; order Rhodobacterales; family Paracoccaceae; genus Halocynthiibacter; species Halocynthiibacter sp. Next base: position 32,523 of record NZ_JBMYXF010000013.1, on the reverse strand, counting down.
ACTGATGCGGAAGGACGTCTGGTTCTGGCAGATGTGCTTTGGTATGCGCAGGAACGGTTTAAGCCACGTGGTATGATTGATCTCGCGACGCTGACCGGGGCTGTTATCATCGGTTTGGGCCATGAAAACGCAGGTGTTTTTGCCAATGATGATGATCTGTGCAAAGCCATGCTGAAAGCCGCAGAGGCTGAAGGTGAAGGGGCGTGGCGTCTGCCTTTGTCCCCGGCGTATGACAAATTGCTGAAATCAAAAATCGCAGATATGCGCAATTCCTGTGGACGCCCTGCAGGATCTGTCACAGCGGCGCAATTCCTTAAACGCTTTGTCAAAGATGAAACGCCGTGGATCCATCTGGACATTGCCGGTGTGGCATCAACCCCGACAGAAACGGCCTATGCCCCGAAAGGTGCAACCGGATGGGGTGTGATGGCGCTGAATCGTTTGATGGACGAAGTCTGAACTGTAAGGCCCTGAATGAGCTCTGTTTTCTTTTATCACCTGACAGAAAGCCCGCTTGAAACTGTCTTGCCGATTTTGATCGGTAAGGCACGTCAGGCGGGTTGGCGGATATGTGTGCGCGGGCGTCATGATGGAATGATGCAGATGTTGGATCAACGGCTTTGGGTTGATGATCCAGCGTCGTTTATTCCCCATGGTCTGTCCGGCGGGCCACATGATGCCGCCCAACCGGTTCTGCTGACAACGGTGGATGATATTCCGAATAAGGCCAGTTGTCTGATGTCAGTTGGGGGGGCGGATATCAGGGCAGAAGATATGGCCGGGTTGGACCGGGCCATGATCTTGTTTGATGGCTTTGATCCGGATGCTGTGGCGCATGCACGCCGACAATGGAAAGCTGTGACCGGGGCCAAAATTCCGGCGCAATATTGGGCACAGGAAGCCGGACGTTGGATGAAAAAGGCTGAAGGGTAAGGGGGCGCTGCCCCCGTCAGCAAGCTGACTCCCCCGGAGTATTTCAGGAAGGTGAAAGCGGATCAGCGCAGCAGGCGCATCACGCCGCCAGCGATTTCAATTTTGCTGAAACGGTTCAGGTAACTCATCCCGAGGAGAGAGCCGGGCATTGTGCCATCATTTACCCAGACCTCGACCCTTTGATCGACCAGCCCTTCAAAGGTGAATGTATCCACGCGGGCCGACGCAGTGCGGACCGGACCGTTTGCTGTGAAAGCCTGACCAAGATAGGCCAGATTATCAGGATCAAGCCCGACACGGCGGGCATCTTCGCGTGTCAGAACCACCTGGGAGGCGCCGGTATCGATGGTGAATTCGACAGGGACACCATCAAGGTAAAGTCGGGCATAGAAATGGCCGTCATCTGCACGGGGGATTTCAATCGTGCCATCGCTGCTGACGTATTGACGCATCAGTGTATCGCGTCGCATGTCTTCCCAAAGGCCAACGGCGGCAATTACGCCGACAAAGATCAGGCCCCAGATGGCCGCAAATTGTGCGTTCTTGCCAAGTGATACCCGGTTTTGCGTGACATACCAGCCACCCACGGCCAGACCCAGCATGCCAAGATAAATAAACCGCGCCAGTTCGTCACCGCTCATGATTGTTGTCTCCCTCTGGGTTTGTTTTCAATCTGATATGCGGTGACGGAAATGGCAAGGATCAGCCCTGGGCTTTTTCCAACTTATCCTGAGCTTTCAGCCAAAGTTCTTCGGCGCGTTCCAGCGCATTGCGCAATTCGCCATATTTCTTCTGAAAGACTTCGTATTCTTTGGCGCGTTCTGGGGCGTACATGGCCGGATCTGACAGTTTTGCTGTCAGTTTCTTTTCCATATCCTGAAGTTTTTCAAGGCGTTCTTCGGATTTGCGAACCTCAGAACGCAGTTCTTTGATACGTTCCTGAGAGGCTTTCTTGGGGGCGGGTTTTGCGGCCTTCTTTTCCTTTGCGGGGGCTTCACGCTGCAAAAGGAATTTGCGATAGGATTCCAGATCACCTTCATAAGGCTCGACATTTCCCCCCGAAACCAGCCAAAGCCGATCTGCCACAAGACCCAGCAAATGCATGTCGTGGCTGACAAGGATCACCGCACCCGTATAGGCAGTCAGGGCTTCGACCAAGGCTTCGCGGCTTTCGATGTCCAGGTGGTTGGTTGGCTCATCGAGGATCAGCAGATGTGGGGCGTCAATGGTCGCCAGCATTAGGGACAGGCGTGCTTTTTGCCCGCCAGACAGGCGGCCCACTTGGGTATCGGCCTGTTCAACGCCAATCCCAAAACCGCCCAGACGCGCCCGCAATCTTGCAGGTGTTTCCGTGGGACGCAGACGCTGGATGTGATCCAGCGGAGTTTCGTCGATAAACAGTTCATCCACCTGATGCTGCGCAAAATAACCGATACGCAGCTTGTTAGAACTGTTCATAGATCCGCCAAGGACATTCAGACGACCCGATAACAACTTGGAAAGTGTTGATTTTCCCTCACCGTTCTTACCCAGAAGTGCGATGCGATCGTCCTGGTCAATGCGCAGGTTTAGACGCGACAAAATTGCCTTGCCATCATAGCCCACGGACCCACCTTCAATGTTGATAATCGGCGGAGAAAGCTCTTCTGGAGTGGGGAAGGAGAACTTTTTCAGCGCGGCTTCTTTTGGGGTGGTGATCGGTTGCATTTTGGCGATCATTTTCAGGCGGGACTGGGCTTGCACCGCCTTTGATGCTTTGGCGCGAAAGCGGTCTACAAAACTTTGCAGGTGGGCGCGACGGGCATCTTGTTTCGCAGCTTCTGATTCAGCGGCCAAAAGACGCGCAGCCCGGGTTTCTGCAAATGTATCGTAATTGCCCTGATAAAACGTCAGTTTTTTGTCTTCCAGATGCAAGATCCCGCCAACAGCCCGGTTCAAAAGACCCCGGTCGTGGCTGACGATGATCACTGTATGTGGATAGCGGGCCAGGTAATGTTCCAGCCACAGGGCGCCTTCCAGATCCAGATAGTTGGTCGGTTCATCTAGCAGCAGCAGGTCAGGCTGAGAAAACAACACAGCTGCAAGGGCCACACGCATACGCCAGCCACCGGAAAAGGCGGAACATGGCTTTAGCTGGGCTTCGGGATCAAACCCAAGACCACGCAGGATAGATGCGGCGCGCGCTTCGGCGGACCAAGCGTCAATATCGGATAGGCGCATCTGAATTTCGGCGATGCGGTTGGGATCGGTGGCGGTTTCAGATTCGGCCAGAAGGGACGCACGTTCCGTGTCCGCCGCCAGAACCGTGTCGATCAGATTGGTTTCTGATGATGGAACTTCCTGGCTGATACCGCCGACATGGGCGCGTTTTGGCAGAACAATTGCACCGCCTTCCAGGGGCATTTCGCCGTAAATCGCTTTGAAAAGCGTGGTTTTACCTGTGCCATTGCGTCCGACAAGGCCAACTTTATGGCCTTCGGGAATAGTGACACTTGCGTTTTCAACCAGCGTTCGGCCGGCCACGGAATAGGTGATATCATCGAGCTTTAACATAAGAGGGGTGTGCCGGAAGTCCCGGCCCGGGTCAATGCAGCAATATCAAGGCTTATATGCTGATCTTATCGTGATTGCAGTCATTACATTCGCGAAACAGGTCTACCAGCCATTGCAGGCAGGATATATTGCTTTTGCGTTTGCTCCAGCCAATGTAATGTGGGATTTTTGGGACTTTCAGGGGACTAGGGATTTGAGCAACTGCGAAATCAGAGAAGGTTGAATCTCGCATCGCAAGGCTTGCCGTCGCAAGAATATCGGTGCCCAAAGCCAGATCCGCATAGGAAGAAAAGTTGTTTACAATAAATCGGAACTTACGCGGTGGGTAACCCTGTTTCCGCAGGGCTTTGTCAACAAGCCCAATGGCGGCGTGACGGTCCGTATAGCTGATAAACTCCGAAGATATGAGTTCTTCCACCGTTTTAGGTGCAGATCGAATGGAGGCATCGTAATACACCACAATTGGATATTCATGCAGCACATGACGCTCAATCGATGGGTTTTCTGGAAGGTTCGCACCGACGAATACATCGATGTCGTCATGCAAGCGTTGAATACAGTTGTCACGATCGTAGCTTCGGTAACAAAACGCAGCGTTTGGCGCACGTTCGCGAAATTTTGCAGGCAAGCCCGCATAGGGGCCTTTCAGTTCAGCCGTTGACCCCATAATATTGAAAGAGCGATCAGAAGTCTGGGGATCAAAAACGGCGGTTTGGGCAATATTATTAAACGTATTCAGAAACGGAAGAGCGGTATTGGTAATGCTTTCCCCGATCGCCGTAAGCTGCATTTTACCACCGGATCTGATCAGCAGTGGGTCATCAAAACCCCGGCGTAATTTCTCCAGTGCATAGCTTGCAGTCGGCTGACTGATGCAAAGCTTCTTCGCTGCATCACTTACACTTTGGGTTTCGGCTACGGTTACAAAGACGCGTATATCTTGAAGGGATAGCGCCAACAAATTAACATTTTTCATAAGTCATATTAATATTAACTGTATTTCAAAATCCAGTAAAATCTATTATAAATAGATAGTTATTCTCATCGTGTTTCCGGAATTGGTCGCCGCCATTCAAAATGATGAGTTTGCAGCGTGTAACGAGTGATCCCCCACAATTCCGGAATTTGTGGGGGATTTTTTGCCGTTCGCTTTGGTTATTTCCAAGTATGTACCGGATTTTCCGGATTGAACGTCCTGCAGGGCTTTTCCAGATCGTTTTGGCGTGATATGCGGCTCGCGATATGACAGAAGGCATGGGGCTTTCTGTCGGACAACAGTTTTTGAAAGAGACCGACATGGCCCTTGAGCGCACTTTCTCCATCGTTAAACCCGACGCAACCAAACGCAACCTGACCGGCAAGATCGTAGCTAAATTCGAAGAAGCTGGCCTGCGCGTTGTTGCTTCTAAACGCATTCAGCTGTCCCTGGCACAGGCCCAGCAATTCTATGGTGTTCATTCAGAACGCCCGTTCTTTGGTGAACTTTGCGAATTCATGATCTCTGAGCCAATCGTTGTTCAGGTTCTGGAAGGTGAAAACGCCATCGCGAAAAACCGCGAAGTTATGGGCGCAACCAACCCTGCGGAAGCTGCTGAAGGCACCATCCGTAAAGAATTCGCACTGTCTATCGGCGAAAACTCTGTACACGGTTCCGATGCACCTGAAACCGCTGCAGAAGAAATCGCGTTCTTCTTCTCCGGTCTGGAACTGGTTGGCTGATCGTTTCAGATCACCTGAAAACACAAAGAACCCCGTATGATGATCATACGGGGTTTTTCTTTGGGCGGTCGCTGGCGATCAACCCGCGCAGTCTTCCCCTGTGCATTCGATCACTTCTGGTTCGAAGACCGCGATGGGGGGATATTTGGTGGCGCAACCTGAAAGAGTTGCAGCAGCAATGGCGCTCAAAAGCAAAATACGCATGATTTTCTCCAAAATACTTATCAACAGATTTACTGTGTACGCCTGCGATATTACAGTTATCTTTTTAGATAGTAAATCATCCGTGGGTAGAGTTGGCGTTTTAAAACAATACTTTAGTATGGGTTTAGGCTGGGGAATGCTCTGGTTGGCCCGCGTTGGGCAACTGTTTTGGGATGGTGCCGGTCTCCAACCAGATACGTAAAAGCTGCGTATTGCGGGTGCTGGCGTTCCATGTGGCATCAAAGATATCACCGATCACAGGCACAATCCCCACCACCAGGTCGACCATGATATTCAGAACCATGCGGATCAGCAAACGTCGGGACGCGCCAAGCCGCGCAGCCGATCGAACGACATAAGCCGCTGGAACCAAAGTGAAAACATCACCAACCACGGGTATAAGCCCCAGAAAGCTGTCTAACCCAATCCGCACAGACGTGGCGGGCAGCGGGATCAGGTTCTCCATCGTCCATGCGATGTTCTCAAGGGTTTTTAATTCAGCCTCTGTTTCCGGAGGAAGCTGTATCCGGTGCACAGCGTCAAATGTGGGTTTAGATGTGACTGTTTCGGTCTGGTGGGCGGACGTCTTGTTCGAATTATTTTCAAATATCATACCGTATATATAGGTACGGATGCCGCGTTTTTAAAGGCATTGGCGGTTTTTCAAGGTGCAGGAACCAAACGCGCGGGGGAAAACTAAGGTCTGTATATCGCTGCTGCATGTGGTCTGGGCAGAAGAATTTTTTACTGATCTTCAGGAATTCTGAACAGTAAATCCAACCACCTTTGTCATAGTGTCACCTGAACCGAAGATAGAGGGGGGCGATGATGGGGCTGAGTTCTCTGCAGGAAGATCTGGCGCGGCTTCTGGGGGCAAAGGGCTGGCTGACAGATGATATTGGCATCTATCAGACAGACTGGCTAAAAATGCATGCACACCAATCCCTTGGGGTGGCACGCCCGCAAACCACCCAAGATGTCTCGGCTATTATGCGATTGGCCCAGGCTGCAGATGTGCCGGTCACGCCGCAGGGGGGGAACACCAGCCTCTGCGCAGGTGCCGTTCCCGGGGCTGGCGGACATATCATCCTGTCCATGTCACGGATGAACCAGATTGAAACGGTTGATACCGAAGGCTTTACATGCATCACCGGGGCCGGGGTGGTTTTGGGGGATCTGCATGATCTGCTGGCGAAAAGTGATCTAAGCTTCCCACTTCACCTTGGATCTGGGGGCAGTGCGCAAATCGGCGGATTGATTGCGACAAACGCCGGGGGATCTCATGCGTTGCGCTATGGCATGATGCAGGATCTTGTTCTTGGTCTTGAGGTGGTGCTGCCGGATGGTCGGGTCTGGAATGGTTTGCGCCCGTTGATCAAGGACAACGCAGGATATCAGTTGCGGCGCTTATTTTGCGGATCTGAAGGCACATTTGGCATCGTCACCCGCGCGGCTTTGCGTCTGTATCCGGCGGCTCGCAACAAGGCGACTGCATTACTGGCGGTTCAGGATTATGAAACGCTTGTGCAACTTGGCCGAAACCTGCGCCAGACCCTTGGTGAATTCATCTCAGCGCTGGAATTTTTCTGTGACGCGGGTTTGGATATGCTTTTGCATCACGTAAGGGGTGTTGAATACCCGTTAGAAACCCGACATCCCCACTATCTTTTGGTCGAATTGTCTTCGACGTCTTCTGCGATTGATCTGTCAGATCTTCTGGAAGACTGCCTGGGGCAGGCCTTTGAGACAGGGTTGATCCGTGACGGCGCAGTCGCTGCAAATGAAACCCAACGCGCAGCCATGTGGAAATTGCGGGAAGAAATGCCAGAAGGGCAACGTCTTGAGGGGCCGCAAATTAAACATGACATATCCGTTCCGATATCGGAACTTGCGGGTTTCATGAAGATTGCGACGTCCGAACTTCGACGGATCCTGCCGGGCGTCAGGCTTAACCCATTTGGGCATCTGGGCGATGGAAATGTTCACTTCAACCTGTCCCCACCTCTGGGGCAACCTGATTTCGGCGCGCATAAAAAGGCGCTGTCGCTGTATATTTATGAAGCTGCAGAAGCCGCAGGCGGCAGTTTCGCGGCGGAACATGGATTGGGGCGCAGTAAAGGCGAATTTGCGGATTGGCTGCGCAGCCCGGTGGAACAGGATCTGATGCGCCAGCTGAAAACGGCTTTTGATCCCAATGGCATCATGAACCTAGGGGTGATTATCCCAGCGGGCGAAGGACAAGAATAACTTACCTTATGTGCGGATTTTCTGATGTTTCAGGATCGCAGTGCATCTGTAAGGTGACATTATCCAGGTTTGCTTTTGAAAGGGGCGCAACGTGACAGACAGGAAACGCACGGCCCTTGTCACAGGGGCAACCAGCGGCATCGGCAAGGCGATAACGGTTGCTCTTGCCGGGGCTGGCTTTGAGGTGATCGCATTGGGGCGCAGTGTCTCGGCGCTTGAGAAAATGCAGGCCATTGATGGCGTGCGACCACTTGCGCTTGACCTGACAGATCGCGAGGCCCTCGCTGCAGCGCTGGACAACGAAGACATCGACGTTTTGATCAACAATGCCGGGGTTATCCCGCCCGTTGTGCCCTTTGATCAGATGGATCAGTCTGACATTGATGCGGTGTTTGAAGTAAACCTAAGCGCAGCAATCGCCCTGACGCGCCTTGTCGTGCCGGGCATGATGGCGCGCAAATGTGGGCATTTGTTTTTCACCGGCTCCACCGCAGGTCAGGCCTCATTTCCGAATATGGCAGTGTATGGCGCATCCAAAGCCGCGATTTCCGGTTTTGCGGCTGCATTGCGGTGTGATCTGTCTGGCGCGCATGTGCGGGTGACGGAAATTGTCGCGGGGCGGGTGGAAACCAATCTTTACAAAGATGTGCTGAACGACAGCACCCGCGCCGATATGTATTCCGCCTTTGATGCACTGCAGCCCGATGATGTCGCGTCGATGGTGTTGACGGTTCTAAATATGCCGGCGCATGTGGATGTGACCCGTTTTGATATTCTTCCCACGGCGCAGTTTGTTGGCGGCGGGGGCTTTGCCCGAAAGGAAAACTGATATGGATGGATTGTCTGTTGTGATTGTCGGTGGCGGTGCGGGCCTTGGTCTGTTGCTGGCGGATATGGCGGTTGAGTCTGGCGCCAGCAGAGTTGGCATTATCGACGTAGACGGCGCCGCCGCCGAAGCGGCAATTGAAAGTGCCCGTGCGGCGGGGCTGAAGACAGCTTTTGCCGCAGGTGACATCCGCACTGCAAATGCGGCACATGCGGCGTTTGAACAGGTGGCGGGGCAGCTTGGGCGCGTGGATACGGTCATCAATTCCGCTGCAATCTATCCCCGAAAATCCATGCTGGACATCACAGATGCAGATTGGGATGCCTCAAATGCGGTGAATATCAAAGGCACGTTTCACATTTGCGTCGCCGCAATCCGGCAGTTTCGCGAACAAAGCAGTGATGCACCTGTAAAGGGGCGGATTGTGAACATCACCTCAGTCGATGCCTTTAAGGCCCACCTCCAGAACGCCCATTATGCAGCGACAAAAGCGGCTGTTGTCAGTCTGACCAAAAGCTTTGCACAGGAAGTTGCCGCAGATGGCATTCTTGTGAATTCCGTCGCCCCTGCGGGTATGGCCACCGACAAGGCGCGTGAAGCCGGGTTTCTGGATGAATTGGCCGCAGCAAGCCCCCTGGGGCGTGGCGGCACACCGCGTGAAATGGGGGAATGGGTGATGATGGCCGGTGGCCCGAAAAACACCTATATGACCGGGGAAAACATCATTGTTTCCGGTGGATATATTTACGCCTGAACACCTGACAGAAAACCTCCCGGAAAATGTGCCGGTTGATCTGAACACAGACGAATGGAAGATATGATGACCCAACGAAATGGCGGACAGCTTCTGGTGGAATGCCTGCGTGCCCTTGGTGCGAAACACAGCTTTGGCGTGCCGGGCGAAAGCTATCTTGCGGTGCTGGATGCACTCTATGACACGCGCGGCGCGCTTGATTTTACCCTGTGTCGGAATGAAGGCGGGGCCGCCTTTATGGCTGCTGCTTATGGAAAACTGACCAGCAGCCCCGGCATTTGTTTTGTCACCCGTGGACCGGGGGCCACCAATGCGTCGATCGGTGTGCATACGGCGATGCAGGACAGCGCGCCAATGATCCTATTTGTCGGGCAGGTGGGCACGGATATGAAGGGGCGCGAAGCCTTTCAGGAAATTGACTACCGCGCTTATTTCGGCAGTGTTGCGAAATGGGTCACTGAAATTGATGACGTGGATCGCATCCCGGAAATCATTTCGCGAGCCTGGACAACCGCAGTGACCGGGCGGCCTGGCCCTGTGGTGGTTGCCCTTCCGGAAAATATGCTGACAGCGATGACGCAGGTATCTGCGCTGACCGGCCCCGTGATCGCAGAAGAAGCCGCGCCTTCGCATCAGGCCCTTGAGGCCACCCTTGCGGCACTTTCGGATGCAAAACGCCCGCTGATCATGATGGGGGGCGGGGGCTGGACCACAGCAGGCCGTACCGCGTTGCAACGATTTGCCGAAGCATCCGACCTGCCGGTTCTGGCGGCGTTTCGCTTTCAGGATCAGTATGACAACCATTCAGAAAGCTATGTGGGGGATGCCGGTGTGGGCATGACCCCGGCAACCAAACAGCTGATCCGGGATGCTGATTTGATCCTTGCGATTGGCGTGCGGTTTGGGGAAATGACCACGGATGGCTATACGTTGCTTCAGGTGCCGGACCCGGTGCAAAAGCTGATCCATGTGCATGTGTCCGATCGTGAATTGGGCAAAGTCTACGTGCCGGATCTTGCCATTCACGCGGGATCTGATGCTTTTGCACAGGGGCTGGCGGATCATAGGGTATCCGGTGACTGGGGCACCTGGCGTTCAGATGCGCGCACTTCATATAAAGCAGCCTTTGACCTGCCAGATCTGCCCGGTCCTGTGGATATGGGGAAGGTCACTGCGTTTTTGCGCGCGCGTCTTCCTGCGGATGCCATTCTGACAAACGGGGCGGGGAATTTCACGGTTTGGCCGAATAAATTCTTTAAGTTCGGACCAGATCAACGCCTTCTCGCGCCACAATCCGGGGCGATGGGATATGGTCTGCCTGCGGCGGTGGCCGCAAAAGTGGCCGATCCCACACGCACGGTCGTCTGTTTCGCTGGTGATGGTGATTTCCAGATGAACTGTCAGGAACTTGGCACCGCCATGCAGGCCGGCGCTCAGCCGATTGTGCTGATCCTGAACAATGGGATTTATGGAACAATCCGCATGCACCAGGAAAGAACCTATCCAGATCGTGTGTCCGGTACGACGCTGGAAAACCCTGATTTTGTGATGCTTGCGAAATCATATGGCTATCATGCCGAACGGGTGGAAACGACTGCCGATTTCAACGCCGCATTTGAACGCGCAATGGCATCTGACAGCGGGGCCGTTCTGGAACTTGCGATTTCGCCCGAGGCCCTGACACCGCGCCAGACCCTAAGCGAAATGCGTGACATTGCGAAAGGAATATCGACATGACAACACAGGATATTCGCCTTGGCGCTGATATTGGTGGAACCTTCACAGATGTTGCCCTGGATATGCGGGGTCAGATCTTTTCGACCAAGGTTCTGACCAATTACACCGCTCCGGAACAGGCTATTCTTGATGGTATTCAGATCGTTTCAAAACAGGCTGGCATCGGTTTTGAAGATCTCGATATCATCATCCATGGCACCACGCTGGCAACCAATGCGCTGATCGAACGGCGCGGTGCAAAAACCGCGCTGGTGACGACGGAAGGGTTCCGTGATGTCATTGAAATGCGAACAGAAAATCGGTTTGAACAATATGATCTGAACCTGACGCTGCCCGCGCCTCTGATCCCACGTCAGGATCGTTTTCCGGTTGGGGGTCGTATGGATGCCCATGGAAATGAGTTGCAGCCTCTGGATGAAGAACGGCTGAACGCCCTTGCTGATGACATTCGCGAAGGGGGCTTTGGCGCGGTTGCCATCGGGTTTATCCATTCCTATCAGAACGCCGCCCATGAAGAACGCGCACGTGAAATTCTGGCCGCGAAACTGCCGGGCATGCCAATTTCGATTTCCGCCGAAGTCAGCCCTCAGATGCGTGAATTTGAACGGTTTAATACGGTGTGTGCCAATGCTTATGTGCGCCCGCAAATGGAAGATTACCTGATCCGTCTTCAGGCGCGTCTGAAAGAACAGGGCGCAAAATGTCCGGTGTTTATGATCCATTCCGGCGGTGGGCTCATTTCCGTTGAAACCGCCATCGAATTCCCCGTGCGTCTGATCGAAAGCGGGCCTGCGGGGGGCGCCATTTTTGCCGCCGATGTGGCCGCGCGTTTTGGGCTGGAAAAGGTTGTCAGTTATGACATGGGCGGCACCACAGCCAAGATTTGCCTGATCGAAGATTTCACCCCACAGACGGCCCGCAGTTTTGAAGTTGCCCGCACGTATCGTTTTTCCAAAGGATCGGGCATGCCGATCTCTATCCCTGTGATTGAGATGATCGAAATTGGGGCCGGGGGCGGATCAATCGCATGGGTTGATTCCATGGGGCGCATTCAGACCGGGCCTGAATCCGCTGGGTCTGAACCTGGTCCTGCTTGTTATGGGAACGGCGGTCTGCGACCTGCGATTACCGATGCGGATGTTGTGCTGGGCAAAATTGATCCGAATAATTTCGCAGGCGGTGCCATTCAGCTGTCAAAAGAGGCCGCAATGGATGCAATTGCTGGGGAAGTGGGCGCAAAATTGTCTTTGTCCCCGCTCGAAGCGGCATTTGGCATTGCCGAAGTGGTCGATGAAAATATGGCCAACGCCGCCCGTGTTCATGCGGTGGAGAATGGCAAAAACATCAGTGACAACGTGATGATCGCCTTTGGCGGCGCGGCCCCTTTGCATGCGGCACGTCTGTGCGAAAAGCTGGGGATCGACAGGTGTTTGATCCCGCCCGGTGCAGGTGTGGGGTCCGCCATCGGGTTTCTGAAAGCCCCCTTCGGCTACGAGGCCCTGGCCTCGCGTCTTATACGCCTGTCTGGTTTTGATCCGGATGCGGTGAATGCGATGCTTTCGGATTTGTGCGAAACAGCTGAAAGTTTCGTCCGAACAGGCAGTGACGGGGAAATCAGGCGCGAGATTACGGGGTTCATGCGCTATCAGGGGCAGGGCTGGGAGATCCCGGTTGCGATCCCTGATCGCAGACTGACCGCGGATGATATTGATCTGATCCGTGACCGGTTCCGCGAAAATTATGCCCGCTTCTTTGGCCGTGCAATTGATGGTTTAGACGGGCTTGAGATCGAAATTGTGACATGGTCCGTGAAAGCCAGCGATCTGCGCCCTCGTCCGGACCAAAATGACCTGACCACCAGGGGAACCATCGTTGCGCCACAGATCCATCGCCCGGTGTTTGATCCGCAATCAGATGCCCTCTGTGACAGTGCAATTATTTCACGGGGTGATTTGACACCGGGGCAGTGTATCCAAGGCCCGGCCGTGATCGTGGAACGGGAAACCTCAACCGTTGTGACCTCGTCCTTTGATGCGCTGCTTCAGCATGATGGCACCATTCTACTTATTCGGAAGGAGGCATAAGCCATGTCCGGACTTACAGAAATTCGTATGCAGGTGATGTGGAATCGTCTGATCTCTGTGGTGGAAGAACAGGCGCTGACATTGTTGCGCACGGCGTTTTCCACCTCTGTGCGCGAAGCGGGCGATCTGTCTGCTGGCGTCTTTACGCCAGATGGGTTGATGCTGGCACAGGCGGTGACGGGCACCCCGGGGCATGTGAATACAATGGCCGAAGCGGTGTTGCATTTTCTCGCAGAAATCCCCCGAGATGAGATGCATGAAGGAGATTGCTACGTCACCAATGACCCCTGGAAAGGCACCGGCCATCTGCATGACATCACCATGGTTGCGCCGTCCTTTAAAGATGGTGAACTGGTCGCCTTTTTCGCCTGTACGGCCCATGTTGTGGATGTGGGTGGACGTGGTTTCGGGGCGGATGGGAAATCGGTCTACGAAGAAGGCATCCAGATCCCGATTATGAAATTTGCGGACCGGGGCGCGGTGAACCAGGATCTGATCCGAATTCTACGCGCCAATGTGCGTGAACCCAATCAGGTTGTCGGTGATTTCTATTCACTGTCTGCCTGTAACGAGGTTGGACATCGCCGTCTTGTCGATATGATGGCAGAAACCGGCATGGCAGATCTGGATGATCTGGGGGAATTTATCTTTAGCCGTTCGCGCACGGCAACGCTGGAAAAGATTGCAGCCCTGCCCAAAGGCCGCTGGCAGAACGACATGACAGTGGATGGTTATGATGAACCTGTAAAATTGGCGACGGTGCTTTCTGTGAAAGATGAGGAAGTTCACGTCGACTTCACAGGAACCGACGGGCAAAGCAAGTGGGGCATCAACTGCCCCTTGATCTATTCCAAAGCCTACGCCTGTTATGCGGTGAAATGCGTGGTTGCGCCGTATATTCCCAATAATTCAGCGTCACTGGCCCCATTTACCGTGTCTTCCCCGGCCAATATCCTAAACGCTGATCGCCCGGCACCCGTGTCGTTGCGTCACGTTATGGGGCATATGGTGCCTGATCTTGTGCTGGGGGCGCTGGCGCAGGCTTTGCCGGGGCAGATCATGGCCGAAGGGGCGGCTGCGCTGTGGAATATTCATATTTCGGCGCGGCCCGAGGCCGGGAAAGAAGGGCGCAGATCGGAAGTTCTGATGTTTAACTCTGGCGGTACCGGTGCGCGCCCGGGGCTTGACGGCCTGGCCGCAACGGCGTTCCCGTCGGGTGTGCATACGATGCCGATTGAAGCCACGGAACACACAGGTCCGATCGTTGTCTGGCGCAAAGAATTGCGTCCAGACAGTGGGGGGGCCGGAAAACAGCGGGGCGGGCTGGGACAGATCATCGAAATTGCCCCTGCAGACGGGCATGAATTTGACTTCTCGGCTATGTTTGATCGCGTGAACCATCCGGCCCGGGGCCGCGATGGGGGCCAGGACGGGGCTGAGGGTGTTGTTGAACTGGATGATGGCACAAAGCTGCGCCCCAAGGGGTGGCAGCATGTGCCAGCCGGAAAACGCCTGATCCTGAAAGCGCCCGGTGGGGGTGGTTTTGGTCCGGCTGAGGAACGTAATGATGAGGCCCACGCGGATGACCGCCTGAAGGGCTATATAACAGATAATAAATGAGGAATTCATATGGCACAGTTTGAACGTATTCTGATCACCGGTGCGGCGGGGCGTCTTGGCACAGAGCTGCGCAAGGGCCTGAAACATCTGGCAAACCACATCCGCATTTCTGACCGGATTGAGATGGAAGACGTGCAGCCCCATGAAGAAGCGATCGTCTGTGAGCTGGGCGATTATGATGCTGTGATGGGTCTGGCGCGTGATGTGGATGCGATTGTGCATTTTGGCGGGGCCCCGCTAGAAGTGGACTTTGAAACCATGCTTGACAGTAATATCCGGGGATCGTACCACATCTATGAATCCGCGCGGAAAAACGGGGTAAAACGGGTGATTTACGCGTCATCCGTCCATGCGATCGGCTACCATGAAATGGAAGGGCACATAGATGCGGACAGCCCGGTGCGCCCGGACAGTCTCTATGGTGTGTCCAAGAACTTTGTGGAAAGCCTGTCGCGCCTGTATTGGGACAAATTTGGCATCGAAAGCCTATGCCTGCGGATTTTTTCATCCTTCCCGGAACCAGCTGACCGCCGCATGCTCTGGAGTTGGCTAAGCTTTTCTGATTGCGTGCAATATGTCGAACGCGCGTTGATCTGTCCACGTCTCGGGCACACCATCGGGCATGGGATTTCTGACAATCGTTTGAAAGTTGTGGATGACAGCAAGGCCGGGCATATCGGATTTCAGCCACAGGACAATACCGAAGAATTCCGCGCGGCGATGGAGGCGAAGACAGATGCACCGGATCCAAATGCGCCGGGCGTGAAATTCATTGGTGGTTGGTTCTGCGAATTGGGCCATCCCGATGATGGGGCCGACTGATGCGCGACACCTATGATGTGGTGATCATCGGCGGGGCGGTGATTGGGTCTGCTGTGGCCTATTTCCTGACCGAAAATCCGGGTTTTGATGGCTCAGTCCTGATCATTGAACGCGACCCGACATTTGCGCAGGCGTCGACCTCTCTCAGCTCATCATCGATCCGGAACCAGTTCTCAAATCCGATCAATGTTCAGATCGGTCAGTTCGGGACACAGTTTATCCGCGAATTTGCATCTGTAATGGCAGTGGATGGCGAAGATCCGGATCTGAACTTTCATGAGGGCGGATATCTGTTTCTGGCGTCAAGTGATGAACAGGTGCAGGTTCTGCGTGAAAACCATGAGGTGCAGAAAACACTGGGCGCGAATGTGGTTTTGTGGGAACCGGATCAGATCAAAGCGGCCTTTCCACATCTGCGCGTCGATGATCTGCAACTGGCCAGTTATGGGCAATCGGGCGAGGGCTGGTTTTCAAATACCGGCCTGATGAACGGGTTTCGTAAAAAAGCCCGGGCACAGGGCGCAGATTACCTGATGGATGAGGTGACAAAGATCCACCGAAAGGGGGATCGCGTCACCGGGGTTGCGCTGAAAAGCGGACAGATGATTTCGTGCGGCACGATTGTAAATGCGTCAGGTTCGCGGGCCGCAGAAACCGCGGCGATGGCCGGGTTGGAAATCCCTGTAGAACCCAGAAAACGTTCGCTTTTTGTCTTTGATTGTGCCCATTCGCCCGAAGGCAGTGCCTCTGTGAACGGGGGCCATCTGCCCCTGATGATCGACCCATCCGGCAGCTTTTGCCGACCGGAAGGCAAGTATTTCCTAGCGGGAACAGTGCCTGAAGATGATCCTGCTGTGGATTGGGACGATTTTGAGGTGCGCCATGAGGAATTTGAACGTCTCTGGATGGATCTGTCGGAACGTTCAGAAGCCTTCGAGGCCATCAAACTGGTGAATTTCTGGGCCGGGCACTACGCGTTTAACACCCTGGATCACAACGTTGTCGTCGGGCCACATCATGATGTCCGGAATTTCATCTTTGCCAACGGTTTTTCCGGCCACGGATTACAACAGTCCCCCGCCGTCGGACGCGGTGTGGCGGAATGGATCACCTGGGGGCAATATCGCAGCCTTGATCTGTCCCCAATTGGCTATGACAGGATTATGCGTAACGAACCCTTCCTGGAAAAGGCTGTGATATGATATCGCTTTTGATATGACGTCCAATCGCTTCAGACTTCCGCCTTTAAATGCGCTTAAGGCGTTTCATGCCGCCGCGCGCCACGGATCCATCCGGGGGGCGGCGGATGAATTGCTTGTCACACCGCAAGCCGTCAGTCAGCAAATCAAACTGTTAGAAGATACTTTGCAGGTGACGCTGTTTGAACGCAGGGGCCGCACGATTGAACCGACAGACGCCGCCATTTTGCTTGGCCGTTATGTGGAAGCCGGTTTTGACGAACTGGCGGAAGGTGTGCGGCGGGTCACGCAGAAAAAATATCAGAACCGCATCACTTTGAATGTATCGCCATATTTTGCCACACGGTATCTTTTGCCCCGGCTTGAAAGTTTTCGCGAATGCGTGCCGCAATCAGATTTGCGCATGACAACCATGGTGGAAACGCCTGATTTCAAACGGGATGACATCGATGTGGCCGTTCAATGGGGCTATGGTGACTGGGGGGATCTGGACAGTCGCCTGTTGCTACGGGACCACAAAGTGATTTGCTGTGCGCCGGAACTGGCTGCGCGGATCAATACGCCGCAAGATCTGGGGCAGCACCGATTATTGCATCCGGTTCTGCAAAATTCACTGTGGCGGGATATTCTGAAGTTTCTGAATGTCGAAATGTCAGAAATCACATCGGAACTGGCATTTCACGATGCGGCAACCATGCGAAGGGCGACCATGTCCGCGATGGGGGTCGGGCTGATTTCACGCAATGATGCGACAGTGGATATTCAAGCTGGCAATCTGGTGGCGCCTTTGGGGGAAGATCTGCTTTTGTCGCTGCCGGAAGAAAATGTGCCGGGGTTCTATCTGGTTTGTCCCCGTGCACATAGGCGCGTCGAAGGGATCAGACAATTCTGCACCTGGAGCGAGGCCCAGAACTGGAATGACGCACAGGACTGAACCGCTGTTTCTGCAGCCCTGACATATTAACCACCGGATAAAACAAGGGCGGAGAGGCGCAAATTCCGGTCTCCGTCTTGTTCGACAGGGCAGGGTAAATAGAAACCGAAATTTACGTCATTTACACGTCTGGAGTGAGTTACGATGTCGGGCTACCTGCGTGCGTCAGTGTAACAGAAAGCGTTTTCAGGGCAGAAATTTCGGCTTTGCTAAGGGTTTCTGCATTCAGAGTAACCTCATGCAGCTTTTCCATAATGCGAAAAATCTGGTTGGTTTCCTCATCTGTGAAATTCCGGTCCTCACGGGCAAAACTTGCAACTGAACGCGATTCTTGGTTCTCAAGCGCAAGCACAAAACCATACTTCAGACCAAATTCAGCGGCCTGTTCTAAAACCCCTGCATCATCACTGTCTTTTAGGTTTTCCCAGGTTTCAGTTCCGGTATTCACGAATCCCCAGTGTACGGTTGGATCCTGCATTACAAGGCCTTTGCGCGTGTAAACGTCAATCCAAGCCCGATCATATGTCTGAAACAGGAAGGTCGGTGTGGAAAATCGGATGTGCAATGCAATTGCATATCCAGACGGGCAAAGCGTATCGAGTGCTGATAAAAGTGGCGAAACTGTAAGCTCTTGAGGCATTCTTATAAGTCCGGTGTATTTTTGTTGCATCACAGGCATAATACCTTATCCAAGCTGTATGACATGTCTCTTTCCGGGGGGGAACCTTCCCAAAGGGTTAGGATGGATAAAAAGCATTTGATTAGATGATTGATAAAGCAGACCTTGATTTTCTAACGACGCTAGCTCCGTCTGGTTTCTACCTTGCCGTGCGCGTGGGGTTCGCCTTTCCAATTGCCGAAGCCAATACTCTGCCGGAAGAATGGGTCTCGAAATACACAAAACTGGGCTATATGATGCAGGATCCGGTTTTACGCTGGGTCTATGGGACAACGGGTCTGATCCGCTGGTCTGAAATTGAAATCGAAGATCCCCGTCAGATTCTACAGGAGGCCAAAACTGTTGGTCTGAAATACGGGGTAGCTGTCAGTTGTCTAGAGGATAACGACGATGGTTTACGCAGTTTTGGCAGCTTTTGCCGCTCAGACAGGGAATTCAGTGCCGAAGAAGCAGGGATTCTTCACCATATTGTTGGCGAACTCCATCAAAGCTTTGCGCCGCCAAAAAACCTGACCCGCGCCGAACTGGAAGTTCTGGTCATGGTGAAGGATGGTCTGTTGATGAAACAGATTGCCGACGATCTGGGGATTTCTCTTGGGGCGGTCAAACAGCGCTTGAAGAATGCGAAATTCAAACTAAATGCAAAAACCAGCAGTCATGCTGCTGCATTGGCTATCCAGTTCGGGTTGATCTGACCAGATTTTCTGCGAAATTTATGGGCGCAGAAGTGTACCTCATAGGTTGAATTTCAATTAACATTTATCAAAGTTGTGTCTTTACTCACCTCATCTATATGGAGGCGAAAGATGCATAATATAAAGTTCAACCTGACAAAGCTACACAATCATAACGATTATTTCTGGGGGTATCTCCAGTTGCGTAAACATTTTTTTGTCGATCAGCTTGGCTGGGACATTCCCCATGACAACCAGTTTGAGATGGATCAATACGATACACCAATGGCCTGGTATTCGCTTGTTGTGGATAAGGGCAAGGTTGTGGGCGGGGCCCGTGTGATGCCGACAACAGCGCGTTGGGGCAATTACAGTTACATGCTAAAGGACGCTGTGGACGGAAAACTGTCGGATATCCCGGCCGCTGTTCTTGCCCATGCTGAGCAAAGCCAAGGGCTGTGGGAATGTACACGCCTGGTGATCAGCGATGATCTGAACACCCATGCCCAAAGGTCAAAATGCCTGTCGTTGATTGTCTCGGGGCTTGCGCAAACGGCGGCGTCACAGGGGGGGACGGACTTGATTTCACTTTCCCCGATTACGCTTATGCGGGCGTTGCGCCAGCTTGGATATGATGCAGGCCGCATCGGAGACCCCTATGTGAACCCGGGGGATGGTCGGAAATATGCCGTTCTGTCTATGCCTGTCAAACGGGGGGATGCACAGAAAGCGGCTTGAACATTTGTCTGGTATTTTCCGGGTCAGTAAGCTGATCCGGAAAATGCATCATGCATGAATAGGTGAGGCAAGCAGCAATTCCCGGATCGCGTCCGGGACGTCCTCAATAGATTGTAAACGGCATTCACGTGCAGCGCTTAAGGTGGCCCCGGTATTGCGCGGCAATTGCTGCATAACCACGGGTACATATGGAACTGTGTTGGCTGTGCCGCCCGCCGACAGATAGCTGGCCCCGACAAACAGACGGGACATATAGCCATATTCCATAAAACTTAGGGACAGGCGTCTGCTGTTGGAATCCAGCGCCAGCATCGAAAATCCGTCCTGCTGGGGAAAGATGATACCGCCGGAACGCCGTTCACGCGGGTCAGACGGCATAAAATAGGTGCCACTGACCTTTGGCATATAGCCGGAAAACGTTTTGATGCCCTCAATGGTTTTCACCTGTGTCAAAATAGATTGCGCGCGCGCGGGACGGCCATAGGTGATCTTCCAGAAAATATAGAACCCATCCGCAAGGCGGCTGCTGGCGTGATAATTGTAACCATTTCCGTAAAGGGCAAGTGATTGTCTTAGTCCGGCTTTGCGGGTGATGATGCTTTCGACCGGCTCCAGCAAAATGCGTCCATCCACGCCAAAATGATCACAGATACGTTTCAGAATATCCGGTCGGGGGAATGATTCTCCGGACAGGAACCGGTTCATCTGGGTTCTGTTGATATCAAGGGTGCGGGACAGTTCAGCGACGTTTCCATGTTCCCCCATAAGGGTCTTCAGATTTCGCCCAAACATGCCTCGGGTCTCGCTTGCGGATAGTGTTTTGTTCATAATTTCACCCGGCTTCTGTTGCCCTGTTACAAAAACATCTCTTTCTCATATACTGCATAGTTTGTGTGAAAGCTCTGTCTCATCAATAGGTTATCATCAAGATTTCTGTTCAAACAATAGAACAGAAATTGAGACACATGACACAAATCCGAACAAACATGTCACATGAAACGATCTCGCATGACCAGAATTTTTGCTGCAAGATGTATCTACGTTGCAAGGAGTAGTTGAGATGTTGGGATTGGTATTATGGGTTCGGAAAGGCAGTGGCGCAATCTGGTGTGAAGACCAGGATGATTTGGTGTTCTTTTCATTAGATAGTCTGGAAGATTTCCCAGTAGATCCTCTGAAGGTTGGCGATTTTGTGCGCTTTGAATGTGGCTATTCCTATGGGCGGCGCATTGCCAAATCCATTGAATTGATCGCTGAAAATGGCTTTGGGGGAACCCTGGCTGACCTTCTGAAATCCCAGGCACAGCAGAATAAGGTCACAGAAACGTCTCAGATGCCACCTGCTCCCAAGGGGGAAGATAAAACGAAAATTTGTGAATTCCCGCGAGAAACACTCCTCGCCGATGAACCGCGGGAAGGGTCCGGAGAACGTCATGTGCAGTGCGTGGACGCGACGTTCTCCGGGCAATCGGTGAAAATATGGAGCAGGGGGGACGCTTATGGAGATCACCGTAACGGGCAGCGATTTCTACCGCGTCTGAAAACCGCTGCCAACGCAATACACAGTATAGCAGAGCAACCACGGCATTCCTTTCGCGAAAGCCCTGGCTGACGTCGGGCGCAAACACACTCACCATGGCGGTTTGTCCGCTGCGAAAGGAAAAGGCGCCCACGGGAAACCGGGGCGCCAACTTTTTAGTATGGTTGCGGACTTATTTGCCGCGCGACAGGGCCGCAACACCGGTGCGGGCAATACGACCCAGACCCAGCGGACGCATCAGATCCGCAAAGGCATCAACCTTGTCCGGTGTGCCGGTGATTTCAAACACAAAGCTTTCCAATGTGCTGTCCACCACCTGCGCGCGGAAAATATCCGCCAGACGCAGGGCTTCGACACGGGCGTCACCTGTACCGTGAACCCGCATCAGGGCCATTTCCCGTTCAACTGAATCGCCCTCAACCGTCAGATCGTGCACTTCATGCACAGGCACAATGCGGCCAAGCTGGGCTTTGATCTGTTCGATCACCGCAGGCGTACCGGTGGTGACGATGGTGATACGGGACAATTGCCCTTCTTCATCAATCGCCGCCACGGTCAGGCTGTCGATATTATAGCCACGACCGGAAAACAGCCCGATCACCCGGGCCAGAACACCGGCTTCGTTATCCACAACGCAGGCAAGTGTATGGGTTTCAATCAGATCCGCGTTCGGGTCTTTCAGATCATAGGCGGACTTCTTAGAAGTGCCTTTTTTGATTTGTAGTGCAGACATGTGTTGTCCTTTCTTAAACCAGAACCGCGCCAGAAGAACCGATGGCATCTTCGACAGAAGCATCGCCCATCAGCATTTCATTGTGCGGGGCACCTGATGGGATCATCGGGAAGCAGTTTTCATGTTTCTCAACCAGACAGTCCATAATCACAGGGCCATCATAATTGATCATTTCCATGATCGCATCATCCAGATCTTTCGGATCAGACACCTGAATGCCCTTCGCACCAAAGGCTTCTGCCAATTTCACGAAATCAGGCAGGCTTTCGGACCAAGACTGTGAATAACGTTCGCCATGCAGCAGCTGCTGCCACTGGCGCACCATGCCCAGACGTTCATTGTTCAGAATGAACTGTTTCACAGGTAGGCGATATTGCATCGCGGTGCCCATTTCCTGCATGTTCATCAGCCAGGATGCTTCACCTGCAACGTTCACAACCAGGCTTTCCGGGTGTGCAGCCTGAATACCAACGCTTGCCGGCATGCCATAGCCCATGGTGCCCAGACCACCGGATGTCATCCAGCGGTTCGGATCTTCAAACTGCAGGAATTGCGCGGCCCACATTTGGTGCTGGCCCACTTCGGTACAGACGTAACGATCGTGACCTTTGGTCAAGGCCTCAAGCCGTTCCAGCGCATATTGCGGTTTGATCACGGTTTCAGATGGCGTGTAGGTCAGACATTTCTTTGCCTTCCAATCCGCAATCTGAAGGTTCCACTGGGCAACCGCGCTTTCATTGGTTTTGCGACCACGGGCTTTCCAGATTTTCAGAAGCGTTTCCATCGCATGACCAACATCGCCAAGGATCGGCAGGTCAACATGCACAACTTTGTTGATCGAAGACGGGTCAATATCGATCTGAACCTTGGTAGACCCCGGGCTGAAGGCATCCAGACGGCCGGTGATCCGGTCGTCAAAACGCGCGCCAATGGTGATCATCAGGTCACAATCATGCATCGCCATATTGGCTTCGTACAGACCATGCATCCCCAGCATGCCCAGCCAATTTTTGCCGGACGCAGGATAGGACCCAAGCCCCATCAACGTGGATGTAATCGGAAAGCCCGTCGCATCTACCAACTCGCGCAGCAGCTGGCTTGCGCCAGGGCCGGAATTGATCACGCCACCACCGGTGTAAAACACAGGGCGTTCGGCCTTTTCCATCAATTCTGCAAGCTGTGTCAGCGCGTCTGGATCCGCTTTAACTTGCGGGGCGTAATGTGCTGTTTTTGCTTTGGGTTTTGCAACATAAGTGCCAGCCGCAAACTGCACATCCTTGGGGATATCCACAAGGGTTGGGCCCGGACGGCCGGATGTGGCAACATGGAACGCCTGGTGGATGGTTTCCGCCAGTTTGTCGGTGTCTTTTACCAGCCAATTGTGCTTGGTGCAGGGGCGGGTGATGCCAACGGTATCGGCTTCCTGAAAGCCATCGGTGCCGATCATAAAGGTCGGGACCTGACCGGACAGGACGACAAGCGGAATGGAGTCAAGCAGCGCGTCTGTCAGGCCGGTCACGGCGTTTGTCGCGCCGGGGCCAGAGGTTACAAGAACAACACCAGGCTTGCCGGTGGACCGGGCATAGCCTTCCGCCGCATGCACAGCGCCTTGTTCGTGGCGCACCAGAATGTGGTGGATGTCATTTTGTTGGAAAATTTCGTCATAGATCGGCAGGACAGCACCACCAGGGTAGCCAAATACAGTGTCCACACCCTGTTCTTTCAGGGCCTCTACGATCATCTTTGCGCCGGTCATCTGGCCGGTGTCAGAACCACTCATCTTCTTCTCCATTCCTGCGAACCTTTGGTCCGCCCGCTTAATCGTAATAAAAAACCCCGGGCTTTTCAGGTCCGGGGCGCATGGTTTTAAATCTGGTTTCCGTTACCGGACCATGCGCCAATTCCCAACAATGACCACTAGAGCGAGCATTCGTTTTCTTCCCAAAAGGTTTCATTACGTGGCGGGACTTTATGAGTATGCGAAAGGGGGGTCAACAGGCAAAATGCGTAATAAAGTGTCCTCGGGTGAAAAAAATCTTTCCGAAAGTTGCAAATTTTACGTTTCAGGGCGAATTTTCGCAAAATCAGGTCAGCTTTCGTGCCAGATTCTGGCTGTGCCCTTGTGCGGATTGCCCATATGCTGCATTTCAGGCGGCTGGCCGCCCAAGGTCAATATGTTGATTGCTCCCGGGTCACCATGAATATGCGCGAAGCAAGGATTGTGGGGGGAAGGTGTCTCGAATGGCCCCGTATGTTGCGTTCGTTTTACCATCCGGATGGTCTGGGCCTCCTTACGGAATTTCCAATACGATTTTGCCTATATGGGATTTGCTTTCAAAGGCTTTCTGGGCTTCGATGATATCCTGCAATGGCCATGTCTGTGCCACCAAGGGGCGGATCTTGCCTGTCTCAATCAGTTTGACCAGGTTTGGAAAAACCTGGGGTTCCAGAATGGTACAGCCAAAAAAGCTGAGATCTTTCAGGTATAATGTGCGCACATCCAGTTCGACCATCGGCCCACCAATTGCACCGGACACGGCATATCGTCCGCCGGGGCGCAGAACGTCTGGCAGTTGTGGCCATGCGGGGCCTGCCACCAGATCAACCACCACATCGACACTGTTCATGCCCGGGGTTTTGCGCAAATCTGTGGCGCGCTCTAGGGTTTCATCCGCCCCGATTGCCCGCAACTCATCCGCCTTCGCGGCAGAGGTGATCGCAATAACATATGCGCCGCGCGCTTTGGCCAGTTGAATTGCGGCTGATCCAACCCCACCGGACGCCCCGGTGATCAGAACCGTTTCACCGGCCTTCAGCTGCGCCCGGGTCAGCATATTTTCGGCGGTTGAATAGGAACAGGGGAACGACGCCAGTTCGACTGCGCTCAACGGGCTATTGATCGGATGGGCATAGCGGGCCGCCACACGTGTATATTGTGCAAACCCACCGTCACATTCAGATCCGAAATACCAAGGTGTGCTCAGGGGGGCGCCATTGGCTTCATGCAGGCTGGGTTCGATCAACACACGTTCCCCAATGCGGGCCGGATCAACAGTGTCGCCCACCGCAACGATTTCACCACAGACATCCGCGCCCTGAATGCGGGGAAACTGCAAGGCGGTACCGGACCAGGTGGCATCTTCCGCTTCGGCATCCCCTTTGGAATACCAGCCCAGGCGCGTGTTGAGATCGGTATTGTTGACCGCAGCGGCATGCACCCGGATCAGTACCTCACCTGCGACGGGATCCGGCACGGCGATCGTATCGCTGAAACACAATCTGTCATAGCCGCCGTGCCCCATAAGAAGGATGCCGGACATTATCGTTGGAAGTGAAGTCATGAATCAGCCCCGTCAGCTTGGTTATCAGGTGAAACGCAACAGATTCGCATTCCCTAAAACCAGATCACAGCAACAAACTGGTCGTTTCTGAAATAAATGCACGGATTGAATCGCATTTCAATGGCGGTAGTTTTGGTCATATTTTCTTACCAAAACCCGCAGTTGCGCGTCGCAAATCAAAAGCGACGCGGCGTTTTGCCTGAAATTCAGGCTTTTCCGAAGGCCTGAGACGTCGTAGGGTCGCCGCACCTTAAGTTCCGCACGGGAAACGCTGCGGGCGCAATTCAACGGGAGAGACGTTAATGGATCGTCGTTCATTTCTGAGAACATCTGCACTCGGCGGCACCGCTGCTGCTGCTTCTACACTGGCCGCACCTGCTTACGCGACCGGCAACCGCACACTGACCATGGTTACTGCATGGGGCCGTGGTCTCGCTGGCGTTTTTGACGCGGCTGAGCGCGCTGCAAACTCTATCAACGCAATGTCCGACGGCAGCCTGACTGTTGAAATCAAAGCGGCTGGCGAACTTGTTGGCGCTTTGGAAGTGTTTGACGCTGTGACCTCTGGTCAGGCCGACATGTATCACGCGGCTGATTACTACTTTGTAGGTCAGCACCCTGCATATGCGTATTTCACCGCTGTGCCTTTCGGCATGACCGCGCAGGAACTGTCCAACTGGTATTACCACGCTGGCGGCATGGAACTGCATGACGAGCTGGGCGAAATCTTTGGCCTGAAATCCTTCCTCGCTGGTAACACCGGCGCACAGGCTGGTGGCTGGTTCAACAAAGAAATCCAGACGGCTGAAGACTTCCAAGGTCTGAAATTCCGTATGCCTGGTCTTGGCGGCCAAGCGCTGTCCAAACTGGGCGCATCTGTACAAAACCTTCCTGGGTCCGAAGTGTACCAGGCGCTGGCATCCGGCGCGATTGACGGCACCGAATGGATCGGCCCATGGGCGGATGAGAAAGCTGGTTTCCAAGAAATCACCAAAACTTACTACACCGCTGGTTTCCACGAGCCAGGCGCAGGTCTGTCCCTTGCAACCAACCGTGACGTTTTCGATGAGCTGTCCCCAGCGCATCAGAAAATCATCGAAATTGCATCCGCAGAAGCCAACCAATGGAACCTTGCACAGTTCCTCGCCAACAACGGTGAAGCGCTTGTGCGTCTGCAGGCTGGCGGCGTGAAAACCCTCGAATTCCCTGACGCAGTTTGGGATTCAATGGCGACTGCAACTGGCGAAGTTCTGGACCAGTACATGGATGACGAACTGTTCGCAAAAGTGCGCGCATCTGTTGAATCTTCCATGTCTGCCTCTTCCGGCTGGCTGACAAAATCCGAAGGTGCATACCGCGCGCAGCGTGACCGCATCATGGGCTAAGCCATAATGGCTGCTTAATTTACTCCGGGCCTGGAAACGGGCCCGGAGCTTTCCAATGTTCGACCCGGACCTACCGGGCAACAAAAGACGCATGGGCGGGGGCCTATGCACTGACTGCAGGGGGAAGGTATGCTTGATGGCATTACCTGGTTCTTAACGAACCTCGCTATGGCGTTTTACAATCTTGGTTATGCGCTGACACATCCGGGGAGCTGGCTGTCTTGGCTGCCCTATATCAATGGAAACATGCCCGAAGTAGAGATCAAGCAATCGCTGATGCGCTTTATCTATTACGGTGGTTCGATTGAATTTTTCTTTGTGATCTTCACAGCCTTCCTTGTGCTGACCATCATCGGTATCTTCCGAAACGAATTTATGTGGCGACTTGTGCGCATCACCGAAGGCTTGGCCAATGGGCTGGGCCGGATCGCGGCTTGGGCTGGTTTGATCATGGTGCTGCAGCAAATCATGATCGTCTTTATGCAACGGATCTTTACAGCATCCACCATCCCTTATTTCTTTGGCGAAGGCATGAACAAAGATGTCAGCTGGTGGGCTGAGATGCTGAAGTTTGAAAACGCCATCATCGTCACGCTGTGTGCGACTTACACCTTTGTGCAGGGCAGCCATGTGCGCGTCGATCTGGTCTATTCTGGCGTGAAATTTCGCACAAAACGCACAATCGACATGTTTGGCGCCCTGGTCTTTATGCTGCCTGCGGCGGTTCTGACCTGGATGTACGGCTGGTATTTCATGTGGCGTCACCTGGTGGTGCCAAAACCTTCCGCCTCTGACAGTCTTGATCGTCTGATCACCAAAGCCCGCGCCATTCGCTGGAATGTGGAAACCATCGGTTTCAGCCCGTCAGGCTTTGATATGTACTTCCTCTTCAAGATCCTGCTGGTCACATTCGCGGGCCTTGTATTTATCCACGGTTGGTCCTTCTTCTGGCGGTCTTATCTGGAACGCAAAGAAGGCGAAGCAAGCGAGGGTAAACACCTCGATAAAGACACCCTCGGTGAGGGTGAAGAAGCCTACGAAGGCACGCATTAAGGGCGGGATGAGATAGATGTTTTTTGGACTAGATGGCGTAGAAGTCGGCCTGATTATCGTATTCCTCAGCCTGTTTGCCGGGATCCTTTCCGGCTTTCCGGTGGCTTTCGCAATTGGCGGGGCCGGGGTTATTTCCTTTGCAATTATTGCGGGTTTGGACTCGTCCGGCCTGCTGGTACATGCGGCGGTGGACACAAGTTCCGAGGCTTATAAACAACTGACCAATTCGGGGCTTCACCCGGATACGATCAGCCTGTTTAGGTATCCGGACTTGCCGACAATCGCAGAACCTGTGTTCACACGCGGTTGGGAAACAGCGCTGGATCGTAATATTTCCTTTATTGTCAATCGGATGAACGAACGCGTTCTTGCGGGGCAATCTATTGAAACCCTTCTGGCGGTTTTGATGTTTGTTCTGATGGGTATCACGCTGGAGCGTTCCAAGATCGCAAATGACCTGCTGACAACCATGGCCAAAGTCTTTGGCCCTCTGCCTGGTGGTCTGGCGGTTTCCGTGGTTGTTGTGGGGGCCTTCCTTGCGGCCTCTACCGGGATCGTTGGTGCAACCGTTGTGACCATGGGCCTTTTGTCCCTGCCAACCATGCTGCGCAACAACTACAGCCCGGAACTGGCAACTGGGGTGATCGCGGCCTCTGGCACATTGGGCCAGATCATTCCGCCATCCATCGTGATTGTTCTGTTGGGCACGCTTGCCGGCGATCTTTATTCCGCCGCACAGGAAGCCCGCGCACAGGAAGCCGGTTGTTCCGACGCACTGACATATCTGGGCGAAGCCGCGGTTGTTTCCGTGGGCACATTGTTCCAGGCGGCTCTGCTGCCGGGTATTTTGCTGGCGATGCTTTATGCGCTTTACGCCTTTGGTTACGCCATGTTCCGCCCACATCACGCACCTGCTGTGCATGTGCCAGGGTCCAGCGGTGGCGCGACAACCCGTGCGCACAGTCTGACTTGGTTCCTTGCGGTTCCTCTTGGCATCATCGGCTTTGTGATTGCGGCGAGCACATTCAATGTATCAGGCTCACAAACCATCATCGTTGACAGCTATTCTGACGTTGGCGCAAGCGCGTCTCTGCGTACAAATGTCGGCGAACAATGTCAGGCATCCATGATTGACCTGCATGGTCAGGAGGCATGGGACATCGCGGTTGCGGAACAGGTCGAAATTACGGCCGCCGGTGGCACACAGGAATCTGTGGCCCTGACAGCGGATGAAATCGAAGAAACCCGTCTGGCGAAAATCGCAGCGGCTGCACCGATTGGGGCTGGGATCATGGCGTTTGTTGTGCTCTTTGGTCTGGTTCTGGCAATGGCGCGTGGTGTTGAACTGCACGGCGAACGCAAACCGCTGATCATTGGTGCCATTGGCCTGTTGGGCATGCTGGCTGTGGATGTGGCGTTTATCACGCCGGTCACATCATCCGGTGTGACCTTCCTTTGGCTGGCGATCCCTGGGGTTCTGGCGATCTACGGTGCACGGGAAGCCGCGATTATGCTGGGGCGCAACGATCTGATCCGGGTGGTTTTCCCACCTCTGGTTTTGATCGTGGCGGTTCTGGGTTCTATCCTTGGTGGCATCACCAACCCAACACCTGCCGCAGCTCTTGGGGCAGGCGGGGCGATCATGCTTGCGGCCTTCCGCAAGTTGCAGGATCAGGGCGGCACGGGTCGTGGTGTTCTGGTGACAGCCTTTGCAATCGTTGTGATGATCCTTGTGGGCGTGAATTTCGATTTGCGCATTGGCCGGGCCGAAGTGCCGCTGGAAGACATGATCGCATATGTGGTTGCTATGGCGGCTTGGGTCACTGTGATGTTCGGCCTGCTTTGGGCATGCTGGGTTCTGTGGCGTGGGGCGGTTCTGTCGCCTGTTGTGCGGGAAACTGCGAAAGTGACCAGCATGGTGTTCACCATTCTGATCGGTTCGCAGCTGCTGAACCTTGTGGTGATCTCCTTTGGGGGCGAACATTACATCCAGCAATTCCTGAAAAGCTTTGACGATGAATTCACCGTCTTCCTGATCGTGATGCTGGTGCTGTTTGTGCTGGGCTTTGTGCTTGATTTCCTTGAAATCATTTACATCGTGATCCCAATCGTTGGCCCGGTGATTTACGGCGGCACGATGGATCCGAAATGGGTCACCATCATGATCGCGGTGAACCTGCAGACCAGCTTCCTGACGCCGCCCTTTGGCTTTGCGCTGTTCTATCTGCGCGGCGTTGCGCCGGCCAGTGTCACCACCGGTCACATCTATCGCGGTATCATTCCGTTTGTGTTGATCCAGGTGCTGGGGCTGTGGTTGCTATGGATGTTCCCATCGGTCGTGACAATCGTGCCCAACCTGATCGGGCACTGATCCTGAAAAGGACATCTGAATTGAAAAAGCCGCCTCCTGGATCCTCCGGGGGGCGGCTTTTCTGTATGCGGCGGTCTTTTCGTAAAGGGCGGGGGATCAGATCTCGCCCGAGGTCATGACATCGGGCAGATCAAGCCGTGCAACCTGTTCTGCGATCGGATCCGTCGCCAGGGGATGCTGAATGAAACGGCTGGCAAAATCTGATGGATCATCCAGGGATTTCCATGTGCCATTGTGATAAATTTCAAGCGCTGGGAATTTTGCTTTGTAATCCATCTTTGGGCTGCCAGGCACCCAATACCCTAAATAAACATAGGGCAGGCCCGCAGACCGGGCAATTTCGATGTGATCCAGAATAAGCCATGTTCCAGGGCTAAGCTTGTTACGATCCGGATCAAAGAATGAATACACCATCGAAACCCCGTCCTCTAGCACATCGGTCAGACAGACGGCTTTCAGGATGTCATCGTTCCCTTCGGGATCTTCAATTGTATATTCGATGACACGGGACCGGATCGGCGTTTCTTCTACCATTGCGGCGAATTCAAAAATATCCATATCCGCCATGCCACCATCGGCGTGCCGGGTCTCAAGATAGAGCCGGAACAGATCGAACTGTTCCTCTGTTGCCCAGGGGGACGTCGCCCGACGTGTCAGATCATCATTGCGTTTGATCACGCGTTTCTGACTGCGGGTCGGTTTGAAATCCGCCACACGGATGCGCGCGGACATACAGGCGTTACAATCCGCACAGGACGGCCGGTACAAAACATTCTGGGATCGGCGAAAGCCCTGGCGTGACAATGAATCATTCAGTTGTGTCGCATGTTCCCCCTGCAAGGCGGTGAACAGCTTTCGTTCGGTATGGCCTTCAAGATAGGGGCAGGGCTGAGGGGCCGTAACATAAAACTGTGGTGCAATCGGCAACGAATGGCGCATCTGTCTGTCGTCTCCCCCAGGAAATCTCTGTGCCGCAGGACGGTTGTTCACGATGCAATCTCTATGACAGCGTCAGGTGAAACAACTGCCAGTCATCGCAAAAATTGTAACAAGCGCAGGGACGAAGGCCAAGACTTTTACTAACGCAAGGTTAAGATCGTCGATGTTTAGGGGGATTTTATGAAAACTATCGGGATAATTGAAAGGCTATACATGTAAAACCCGCGACCAGCGCCGCGGGTTTTGGGATAAGCGATGATCTAGGATCAGGCTTCGATTGGGTCGTCTTTTTCCAGGTCAGCAGATTCTTTCGCACGTTTTGCGCGATCGTCAAGGAAGTCATCAAATTCAGTTTTATCGCGCGCTTCACGCAGGCGGATCATGAAGTCTTCAAAGGCGCGTTGTTCGTCTTCAAGCCGTGCAATCGTATCGGCCTTATAGTTGTCAAAAGCAGAATTTCCGGAACTGCGGAAATTGCGATGGCGGCGGGTTTGCTGACGTGTGTGAGAACAGTTGCCTGAGAACATGCGTTTACTCCAGATCATATATGCAAGAAGGGCAAGGCCGACGGGCCAGACAAAAATAAAGCCAAGAACCATAGCAGCGATCCAGGCCCCTTTGCCACGTGCGTCCAGCCAGCCTTCTGCACGAGAGAACCAGTTACCTGACTGTTCAGTGTGGGGGGCGGTTGCGGTGTGCATTTCGGGTCTCCGTTGTTTGAATAATGTAAATCATGTTTACATACCCAAGATTGGCATTCCCGATGCAGCTTTCAAGTCTTAATGTAAATAGTTTTTACATTATCTGATTTATTACGTAAAATCAGATGGATGCACGCCAGTTACATCCTGAAGAACCGTCGGGGAAATTGCGAAAATATGTCTGGGCGTGCCAGCAGCGGCCCAAACCACGTCGAAATCAGCGAGGCGCAGATCAAAAAATGTTGTTGGTGCGGTCAGATGCCCAACCGGCGACACACCACCGATGGCAAAGCCGGTCATTTTACGCACATCATTCGCATCCGCGCGGATCAGTGTTTCCCCGGCAAGGGCGGCAGCTTTCTGCGGATCGACTTGATTGCCGCCTGCCGTGATGAACAAAAACAATCCACCGGTTTCAGCCCCGGCGAATATAATAGACTTGGCAATCTGGTCGATTTCACATCCGGCGGCCTGCGCCGCCTCAGCCGCTGTGCGCGTGCCTTCGGACATTTCTTTTATGTCCACGTTGACGCCAGCATCTTCAAGTGCCGCGCGCACACGTTTTAAACTCTTGCTCATGATGTATCCCGTGTTTTTCCGCATGTTGAGCGTATCGGTCGTGTGACCGCAAGCCAAACCAGATGGATTGGCTGAATTTAATGTCTTGACGAAGGGGGCATATAGGCATTTTTCACCGGAAAACCGGAAAACCGGAAAACCGGAAAACCGGAAAACCG